>JAVBYH010000358.1 GCA_030824175.1 Bacteroidota bacterium
CAGGCGTCGGGTTCTATGGGCTCGGCGGAGGATTCTGGTGGAACATGCGGCGCGAAGGTGTGGCGCCGACGGCGGCGCCCACGGCATCCGCTGTTGCCCCGCATGCAGCCGGCGCGACCGCGTCAGGTCTGCGGTTCGTGCCGAGCGAGGGGGCATTCGGATTCAAGGCGATGGTCACGATCGGAACGCATCCATCGCCGGCCTCGTTCAACGCCGATGTCGCGCTTGAGTGCGAACTGCAGAACACGTCAGGCGGTGTGACGATCGGAAGTATCAGGCTTCAGGGGAACGGCTACATGATGGCCGAGCTCACCGCGCGCCAAAAGGCGCGTGTCACGATGTATGCGGATATTCTGTACGATTTTCCGCGCAGCACGATGCACGGCGTCTTCAACGTGTCGATCAACGCGGCGCCCGTCAGCGGCGGCGGGCAGGCGGTGATCCACGCCGAGCCCGCCACATGGTACATCAAGGTCGGCGAACCCGGCAAGCGCATCCAGGTCAGCCTCGCCGACTGGCTCCGGACGGGCGGCTACCTCATGCTCGGCCGCGACCTTCCGCCTCCTCCTCCGCCTCCTGCGGAAGTGACGCGCATCCTCGGACTCGTCTCGCTCTCGCGCGACATGCGCATCACCGCGGGGGACGGATTCGCATTCGGCGCGTCGTTGTCCATCAGCACGGGCAGGCAGCGGTACGCGATCTTCTACGGAGAATTCTCCGCCGGCGGCGGATTCGACATGGCGATGATGCGGCAGTACCGATGCGCGGGCATCAACAACTGGTACGCACAGGGGCAGCTCTACGCGTACGTTCAGGGTTCCGTCGGGCTCGACATTTCGATCGGCTTCTGGCTCTATAAGCCGTGCGGTCCGTGGTACTGCAGGATCTGCCGATGGTGCCAGTGGAAGTTCATCGGCTTCCGGGGAAGTTTCGAGATCCTCGGCATCAGTGCGGCGGCGCTTCTGAATGCGGGCGGACCGAATCCGTTGTGGGTGCAGGGCACCGTCGGGGGACGGTACTCGATCCTCGGCGGACTCGTGAGCGGCCACTGCTCGTTCAATTTTACGAAAGGCACGGTGTGTAGATTATGACACGACGCACCCCATGGTTCACAGCCACTCCCGCCGTCGTCGGATTCATCGCCGCATGTGCATTGATCGGTTTCGCGTGCGCAAGTACGAAGCCGGACACTCCGGCCGAATCGCAGCCGTATCCCCGGACGGAGAATGCCGGGGCGGATACGACGGACGAACAGCAACCCGGGACGGCGATGCCCACAGATCCCGGATTCGCGAAGATACAGGTCATTGCCAGGCCGGCGGAAGACTCCGTCGTTCTTCGATGGGCTCCGACGACGCCGCACGGGTGGCGCATCGGGAACCGCGTGGGCTATCTCATCGAACGAACGACCGCGGGAGGAGAATCGGTCCTCCTCACGCCGCAGCCCATCCGTCCGTGGGAGGTCGAGCCGTGGGCCGACTGGATGGAGCGTGATTCGGCCAACGCATTCGTCGGCATCGCCGTCTACGCGCTGTACGGCGACACGACACTCATCGGCATGGCGGACAGCCTCGGGCAGGATACACTCGATACGAACGCGGAGCGGAATGCGAACCTGTTCGGATACTCGCTCTTCGCTGCGGACAACGATCCGGACATTGCAACGGCACTCGGGCTCCGATACGTCGACAAGACGGTGAAGCGCGGCGCCCGCTACACGTACACGATCACGCTTGCAAAGCCGCAGGCCTATCGTGTCGATCCGGGAACTGTCGAAGCCGGCGCGGGGAAGACGGCCGTTGGTCCGGCGCCGAAGAATTTTACGGCAAACGGTATGGATGGAAAGATACAGCTTCGGTGGGAGCCTGCACAGGGGATCTCGTACTCCGCATATAATGTGTTCCGTTCGGAGAATCGCGGCCGTACGTACGCCAAATTGAACGCGACACCGATCGCCATCGTCACACCGGCGGACAGGGACGTTCCCGCGCTCGGCGTGTTCACCGATACGACGATCATCAATTATCGGAAGTACCGCTATCAGGTAAAAGGCATCGACGCATTCGGCGAAACGGGGAAGGCGGCTGAAGTGGAGGCGTACGGACGCGACCTCACGCCGCCGCCGCAGCCGATGGTGACGAACGCGGAACAGATCGGGAAGGCGCATCTGCGCATGCGCTGGGAGATGGCCGAACCGCCCGGCGACCTTGCCGGGTTCAATGTGATGCGCAGCGCGCACGCGGACAGCAGCTTCAAAAAAATCAACAGGCGGCTGCTCGCAGCGGCGGCCCGGGAGTTTATCGACGAGAAGGCGGTCGACGGGGAACCGTATTACATCATCAGTGCGCTCGATACGGCCGGCAATGCGGCGCAGTCATTTCCGCTGTACGGCATGCTTGTGGACACGGTCCCTCCCGCGGTTCCCACGGGACTCCGCGGCACTGTCGACAGCCTTGGGCATGTGAGGCTTGTGTGGAAACGAAACAGGGAAACGAACATGCTCGGGTATCGTGTGCTTCGTGCGAATGCACCGGATCACGAATTCACGCAACTCACCGGAAGCGTGCACCGCGACACGAGCTATGTCGATTCCATCGATGTTACATCGCTGACACGGAATGTGTACTATCGTATCGCCGCTGTGAATTCACGGTTCGGTCATTCGGAAATGTCGGCGCCTCTTGCGCTGCGCCGGCACAACAAAAATTTGCCGACGGCGCCCGTCTTCACGGATGTCGTCGCCGGCGATCGATCGGTTGAACTGCATTGGGCGGTGAACAGCAACGACAGGCTCCGCGCTATCGTGCTGCTGCGACGGAGCGCATCGGCGGAAGGGTGGGACACGCTCGCCACACTCCCCGCATTGGCATCGGCGTTCGTAGACAACCGGGTCGTGCAGAAAACGACATACGAATACCAGGTTGCGGTCGTCGACTCAAGCCGCGAGCCGGTGCTTGCGGAACTCACGGTACAGGCCCGGCCCTTCGATGCCGGCGTTCGCCCCGCCGTGCGAAAACTGACGGCCGTATTCGTGAAGGAGTCGAACAGCGTACGACTGGAGTGGGCGTACCAGGACCGGGAGGGCGACCGACTGTACTTCGTCATTTACCGATCCGTGGAAACCGGAGAGTTCGTCCCGTTGAAATCGGTAGCCGGGAGCCTCCGAACGTTTGCCGACCGTGCACTCATCGGCGATGGAACGTACCGCTATCGCATCCAGGCCGCGACGCATGGCGGAGCGGAGTCGCCTCTGAGCGATGTGGTTTCAACGCTCGTCGGAAGCAACCGGAAATAAGCGGCATCGAAGCCAGGACACGATCATGACAAAACCGAGTCTCATTCATGTCTGCATGTCTGCTATGGCGCTCATCGGCGCGTCTGCGACGGTGTTTGCCCAATCCATCATCACCGCCGCGGACACGTCGTCCCGGCCGACGACATTTCTCAGTGAGGCGTTCAGATTCTCGGGCGAGTTGTCCGCTTACGGAGAGTTGAACGGCATCACCGGTGCGCCGCGTCGGCGCAATCCGTCGACGGGCCGCATCTTCTTCCGCCCCACACTCACTTTTCTTGATGCGGTGACCGTGAGTGCGGACCTGCTGCTGTCGACGGAAGGGAACTCCGCCCGTCAGGACATCAATCAGCTCGGTCTGCATCCGACGTGGCGCTGGGGACGGGCGCACATCGGCGACTACAGCGACGAGATCTCTCCGTACACGGTGAGCGGCATCCCGCTGCGCGGCGGCGGGGTCATCATCAATCCCGGGCTCTTCCGGTTCAGCGCGCTCGGGGGACAGGCTCGCCGTGCGGTCTCCGGCGGCTCCGAAAGCGGATCGTACAAGCGGTATCTCATGGGGGCGAGCATCGGCATCGGAGACGACTACGCGTCGTTCGTCGATCTCCAGTTCCTCCGCGTGCGGGACGACCCTGCGTCGCTCGCCGATCCGAATCCGCTTCTCTCTGCGTACGAGTACGATTCTGCCGGTGTCAGCCAGTCCAATCCCTATGCAACGACGCCGCAGGAGAATCTCGTCGCGGGACTTCGTTCGAGGGTCGTGCTCTTCGGGCGGGCGGTCACATGGAACATCGAGGCCAACGGAAGCGCATACACGAGGGACATGCGCGTGGACGAGGACACGACCGACAGCGTTCCCCGGTTTGTCCGCAGCATCTTCAAGCCGCGCCTCAGTTCGAACGCCGACTTCATGGTGGCGACGGACATGAACCTGAATGTCGCCCCGGTGAATCTCAGGACGGGATACAAATACATCGGGCCGGGGTATATGTCTCTCGGCGTCGGATGGATGACGAACGATCAGCAGGAACTTCTCATCGCCCCGATGGTGCGGATCCCCTCAGGGAATGTGATGATCAGTTGGACCCGGCAGAACGACAATTTGCTCGGACAGAAGCTCACCACCACCGTGCGGCACACCACAACGGGAATGGTGACGATGCGTCCCGTCGGCGAATGGAGCTCGACGGTCCGCGTTGTGCATCTCACGATGACCAACAATGCCCCGGGAGATTCCGCGCGGTTCGGCTTCCGGACGCTCATCCTCGGGACGAATCAGCAATATGCATTCGGCCGCGGCTCGTTCTTCCGATGGGTGAACCT
The DNA here is from genome assembly GCA_030824175.1 of Bacteroidota bacterium. Classification (GTDB taxonomy): domain Bacteria; phylum Bacteroidota; class Ignavibacteria; order UBA10030; family UBA8401; genus CAISDA01. Next base: position 4,619 of record JAVBYH010000358.1, read on the forward strand.
CGATTATTCATATTCCGGTTCCCTGTACGATGTACCGGTCCGTTCCGATACTCGGTCGACGACGCATACGGCCGGTGTGGGAACATCGATACCGCTTGGCGAGGATGTCCAGCTTATGCCGGCGGCGAATGTCAGCGCCTCGGTGGATCGGGGCACGACGAATTGGTCCACGGTGCTTACGGCGCAGCACCGGACATTCGAAAGCAGGTTGAGCACAACGGGGTCCGTGATGTGGTCTTTCGACAATCAGCAGGCGAATTCGCTGCGCGTGCGCCTGTCGTCCAGCCTTGCCGTTTCCGCCGGCCTTTCGGTGAGCGCCTCGCTCACATGGAACCGATATTCGTCGTCATCGGTGCTCTACCCCCACTTCATCGAGCAGACGGCGTATCTCATGATCACGCAGCGAATGTGATCCTGTGCATATCGCCGCCGCGCCTCCCATTGTTGCCTCCGGCGTTCCCGTCGGGAACAGAACGGCATTCATTCCTGTTAAACAACAAACAGTAAAACCATTCTCGTTCATATCACAATTTTTCATAAGGACTCATATCGTGTCCACAAACACAGTCACGTTGCACCGCGTGCTTCGCGCCGCACCCGAAAGGGTCTATCGTGCATTTCTGGATGCCGACGCAATGGTAAAATGGCTTCCGCCGCATGGGTTTACCGGCAAGGTTCACCATGTGGACGCCAGGGTCGGCGGCACGTATAAAATGTCATTCACGAATTTCGCCACTGGCGGCAGTCATTCCTTCGGCGGGGAGTATCTCGAACTGGTTCCCAACGAACGCATCCGCAACACGGACAGGTTCGACGATCCCACCTTCCCGGGTGAGATGGTGACGACGGTTTCACTGAAGCAGGTGTCCTGCGGTACAGAGGTGAACATCGTGCAGGAGGGGATCCCCGAAGTCATCCCGACGGAGTCCTGCTATCTCGGCTGGCAGGAATCGCTGATTCTGCTTGCGCAGCTCGTCGAGGCGGAGATACCGGGCTGAGGCCTGAGCCGGAAGGCCTGAACAAAGACGTGATACGCTGCCGTCACACGATCTCGATTCCGTGTCTAACGCACAACTCCGCGGCCATCTCCCTGAGTTTGAACTTTTGTATTTTTCCGCTGCCTGTTAGCGGATACTCGTCGACAAAAAATACATACCGCGGAATTTTGTGGCGGGCGATTTTCCCCTTGCAGAAATCTTTCACATCCTCCGACGTGATATCGGCGGTTGCATTCCGAATGATAAACGCTGCGACATCCTCGCCGTACCGCGGGGAAGCAATTGCGACGATCTGGACGTCTTTCACGCCCGGCATGTGATAGAGAAATTCCTCGATCTCCCGCGGCGAGATGTTTTCACCTCCCCGAATGATCAGGTCCTTGATGCGTCCCGTGATGCGAAAATTGCCGTCAGGATCCCTGACACCCAGATCGCCTGAATGGAGGAAGCCGTTCCTGTCGATCGCCTCGGCGGTCGCATCGGGGTTTTTATAATACCCCTTCATCACGTTGTAGCCGCGGCAGCACATCTCTCCCTGCACGCCGTCCGGACAGCGTGCACCAGTGGCGGGATCGAGGACGGCAACGTCGGTGAATTCAAAACTGCGGCCCACGGTCGTGCAGCGAATGTCGAACGGGTCGTCGATGCGTGTCTGCGTCATGCCGGGCGATGTCTCGGTCAGCCCGTAGACGCTTGTAATGTCCATGAACATTTTCTCGTTCACCTGGCGCATCAGTTCGATCGGGCATAAGGCGCCGGCCATGATGCCGGTCCGCAGCGAGCGCATGTCGAACATGGCGAACATCGGATGATTCAGCTCGGCAATGAACATCGTGGGTACACCGTACAACGCCGTGCACCGTTCCTTGTGTATTGAGGCCAGGGTGACAAGCGGATCGAATTTTTCGACCATGACCTGCGTGCAGCCGTGGGTGAGACAATTCATTGTGGCGAGCACGACTCCGAAGCAGTGAAACAACGGCACGCAGACGCAGAGCTTATCATCCCGGGAGAACTTCATATGCTCGCCTGTCAGGTAGCCGTTGTTGGCGATATTGTGATGCGACAGCATGACGCCCTTCGGAAAGCCGGTCGTTCCCGATGTGTATTGCATGTTGACAATGTCATGGCAGCGCACCGAGTTCTTCACGTCGTCATAGTCACGATCATCCCGTGTGCTCCCCAGGAGCAGAATTTCCGCCGTGTTGTACATGCCGCGGTGTTTTTCCTGACCGATGTACACGACGTTTTTCAACGCGGTGAAGCGATCGCTTTTCACATGACCGCGCTGCGTCGTTTTGAGTTCGGGCACGAGCGAATAGACCATGTCCACATAATCGCTTCCCGACACACCGTCGGTAATGCATAGCGTATGCATATCGGAATTTTCCAACACGAACGCCAGCTCGTGTTCCTTGTAGCTTGTGTTGACGGTGACGGCAACCGCACCCAATTTTGCGCACGCATACAGGAACGTCAACCAGTCGGGAACGTTCTGCGCCCAGATGCCGACGTGCGATCCCGGAGTGACGCCGATCGACAACAGGCCTTTGGCCATATTGTCCACGCGCCGGTTAAATCCGGACCATGTAAAGCGTAAATTCCGGTCGGAGTACACGATGTATTCCTTCTCCGGTGTCTCGGCGGCCCAATATTCGAGCCAGTCTCCCAGCGTCCTGTCAGATAATTCCATGTGTCCGCTATTGTCTGGTGTCTGCAATACTAATTTTTTCAAACGGGTGTGTAAACGACTCCGATGATCTGCGCCGCTTCTCCGTTTGGCGCGCTCACCATGTGCTCGACGATCGAATCATAGTAGATACTGTCGCCCGTGCGCAGTTCGTACGTTTCTTTGCCATACGTGATCATCACTGTTCCCTGAAGGACAAAAATAAATTCCTCTCCCTCATGCGACGAGAGGATCGGCTCGGCGGCCGGCGCCTGGTTGATGCTAACGAGGAAGGGTTCCATGTGCCGGCCTGTTTTGCCCGCCGCCAGCGAGAAAAAATCCAAATGAGAATTCGTGTTTGAAAGTTGGCTTGAGAATGTTGCCGGTTGCCTGGAATCGGTCCGCCGATGGAGGACGGGACCAAGCTCCGAACTATCGTCCAAAAACGTGCCCAGGCGCACTCCCAGCGCACGTGCAATTTTGACCAACGGCGCCAGCGATGGAACCGTATCGCTGTGCTGTATCATTTCGATCTGTGCCGCCGTCATTCCCGCACGTTCCGCAAGCGTATCGATTGAGATGTTTCTGTCGGCGCAGAGTGTACGGATCTTTTCTCCGACGATATTGTGGCCGTTGCCTGAGACAGTCATTGTTCTTCTCCTTCGTACTGATTGACTTCGATGATATGCATAACGAGTAAAGCTTGTCGGATGCTTGCGAGCGGAGGCGCCTCCGACGCGTTAGCGCGAGGACCTCGAGGGCGGAGGATTCCACCCGGGGCGATTCCATTTAACCAATTCCACGGTGATGGACCCGAGGAAGATCTTTACTTTGCCTTTGATGGGAATCTGTGCGTTGTCGTTGCTGAACCACCCCGTGAACGCCCCGGTCATCCCGAGGATGCCGGAAAACCCGGCGTTGCCGTCCAGTTCAACGACATCCACCGGATAGTCGACGGCATCGATATCCACGGACGTTGCTCTTCGATAGAAATTGATCTGCGTCATCCCTTGTTTGCCTTTAAGGAACGTCGGCACCGAAGCCTGTTTGGGGGAGCGCGCGTTCACACGGGCGAAGAAGAGGAGGGACAAGCCGTCGACGCAGTTCTTGTCGATGCTCACGGTGTCGATCGATGTGGTGATGGTTCCGCCCCCCGTCTCGGTATCGGCAACGCTCACCTTTGCGACGAGCCGGTTTCTCTGCTGATCGAAGATGTAGTCGGTGAACTTCCATTTCCCATCCGCCTTTTCGCGGGAGTGAAATGCACGCGTGATCCCGGCGAGGTCCATCGTCGATTTGTCGATCTCATAGAGGTCGACGAACGGGACTCCGGAATAGGACTTCATATACGCTACGGTGGTAACAATTCTATTTTCCCCCGTTCCCTGCATCTGTGTCACGACAGTGCGGATCGCTCCCAAGGGTATACTCATCCAGCTGACTTCATACGTCAGATCTTCGTTCAGGACGAACACTTCGGAGCCGGGTGCGGCCGCTTTCGGGGCTGCGTCCGGAGCGGGCGCAGACAACGCGAATGGCCTTGCGCCTGCATATGCGACAGCAAGGGCGATGAACAGAATTACGCGCAGATTGCATCCGCGCCGAAAATATTTTTTGCACTCGTGTCCGAACCTCGTCATAGCATCACCATCCTTTGGCATGCACAAACGTTGTTTTTGTGAACAGCAGGGAGCCTCCCGCTCACCTTCATTGCGGCCCCACCTCCATGGAAGGCGGGGCCGCGATTCTTGCTGTTAGAGCCGGCTTTGATAGAGCGCGACGAGGGCGGCGCCGATGGCCTGCGAGAGCTCGCCGAGTGCTGCGGGCACAACCTTCACGCGCCCGCGCTGTACGGGCCACAGGTGGGGCTCCATGTTGTCGCGCAGCACCTGAAGATAATGCGCGCGGAATTCCTCCGTGGTCGACTCATGGTCCATGAGGCCGCCGCCGATGACGACGTATTCCGCATCGAAGGCGATTGTGAGATTGGCGGCATGGATGCCCAGGACTTTCGCCTGGAAGTCGAAGATTTCGACGGCGAGCGGATCGCCTTTCTGCGCCAGACCGCGCAGGCTCAATACTTTCTCCTTCGCGCTCAACGTCGATTTCGCCAGTTCATGGTCGGGATATTTGGGAAGACGTTCCGTGAGCAGATATGGCAGACCGGAGATCGTCGTGTAGACTTCAACACAGCCCCATGTGCGGCCGCATCCGCACGGGTACGGTTTTGTGTCAAGCAGATGAAGCGCCGCGGACATGTGGCCGCCTTCCATGCCATTGAGGGTATCGCCGTCGAGCGGGAGTCCGCGCGAGTCGATGAACGCACACCCGAGGCCGGTGCCGGGAGCGAGCATCACGACCGCGCTCTTGCTCGTGCCGCGTGCGTGCGCCGCTTCGGACACGCCGCCGTAATTTCCATCGTTGCCGACGACGAGCGGTATGGGGCGGCCGGCGCGTTCGGCAAGTGCCTTGCTGTAATCGGTATAGAAATCCCAGTCTTCAAAACTCTTCGGCAGGTTTGTCGTATTGGCCATGACGCCGTACCGCTTGTACGGTCCGGGTATGGCAAGTCCGACGCCCTGCACCTGATCCCACGTCAGGTCGTTACGTTTCAAAAATTCATTTGCCCCTTCAAGCCAACCTGCGACGACGGCCGCCGTCCCCAATTCAGAATTTGTGGACTGCTGTGCCAGTTTGGTCGTAATGGTGGTGCCGTCTTCCCACACACCGCCGGTCTTTGACGATGTCGCCCCGCTGTCTGTTCCTATATACACCTGACGTTTTCCGCTCATATGTCTGCCTTCGTATTATTTAAGTATTATGATAGATACAGTGATCGATATTCTTCGCGAAAATTATTGTGATAATATCGCTTGGAAGAGAATTGGAATCAAGCGATAACACCAAATTCATGAAAAAATGTGGTTCTTGTCTCCGTTGACGTTCTTACTCTTGGGTGTATCTGTCGACCTCGTCGAGAAGCATCATCCGCGCCGCGCGATAGGCGGCGATGTCCGTTGTATAGTCGTCGAAACTCCGGACGACGCGCGCGATGATCTCCTGTTGGCGGGGTGCGTCGTGTGATTTGAGCTGCGCGAGCAGCTCATAGTCTTCCATGCCGATGCGGTGCGCCTCGAACCTGTGACTGGATAGCGGTCCCTCGGGTACGGGATAGAAGATATGCGAATCTCCCGCGGGAAGGAACTGTCCCTCCATGTGGAAGCGGACGAGTTCCTCGAAGGGCTTGGGTGTGTGAAAATTCAATCCCCAGTGAAGGTATCCCTGGAGGTCGTACTTCGCGCACGCCCACCCCATGTACACCTGTCGGATGCGCTCCTGATCGAGGAGGCGGTTCAGCCACGGTCCGCCTGGCGAGAGGCACGTGTACACCCAGACCTGATCTCCCGCGGCTTTTCGCTTGTCGAAGAATTCCCGGTTGTGTTGATACTCCTGGACCTGCGGACACCACACGTTCACGAGGCCGGTCACATTCATCGTCATTGTCGCTTCAAGGATGCGGATGTCCGGATTCACCGTGCGCAGCACGGCGATGAGCTCACGGTAGCGATCGACAAATTCGTCTTCCGGTTCATCGAACACACCCTGCAGCCACTGCCGCTCCCAATTGTTCTCCTTCATCACAACACTGATCCGCTGTGCCATCTGTGAGAGGATCCGCTTTCCATTCTCCGAGACCGCATCGACCTTTTTTCCGTCAACCGTGCGGAGCGTGAGGAGCATGTCGGGGGAACCCCAGAACCGGCGGCCGACCATGGGGGCGCCATGGATCGTCGTGAAGCCGGCGGACTGAAAGATACGGATATATCGCTCGAGGCTGTCGCGGCGGAATTCCGTGACGTTGAATGAACTGTCGACAGTGAAGAAGTCGGGCCACATGAACCAGAAGGCGTTTTGTCTTCCCCTCGCCATCGCCTGTGCATACGTTGCGAGCATCGTCCAGAACGGTTCGCTCCACTTCTGCACGCCGTGCATGCGGCAGATATTGTCGATGCTCATCCAGTTGATGTAGGCGAGGGAGGACTGGTTCACCGGGGGAACCGTGGCGCGATGCACGACGACGACGAACTCGAGCGATTCGGTGCGGCCGCCGATGTCGAGCGTGATCGTATGTACGTACTCTCCGGGGTCGAGTGTGGAATCGACCGGCACCTCCATGCGCAGAGCGAGCGAGGCCGAGTCTGCCCACGCGGGCGAACGCACGGGCCGGAACGGATCGTAGACGCGGAACGGCGCCCTGCGGGCGACGAACGGATTCGTCGTGCCGCTGTACTTCTCCGTGTTGCGGTCGAGGCCCGTGTTCTCGAGGACGGGCACGTCGATCATCCTGAACCAGCCGATACCCGGCGTCGGTTTTCCGTTCCTTCCCGATTCGGAGAATCCGATCGTCTCCGTTCCCTGCAGTCCCGTGACGAGCACGTGCACGCTGGCGCGCGTGCCCCGTGCCGCGTGGACGGTGAGCCGCTTCACCGGGTTGACTAACTTCGTGTCGGGATAGAATTCCAGGACTTCATCGATGAGTCCGGCAAGCGGTCCGGGCGTCGATTGCCGGAGCTGTTCACCCGCGGCGGCCTGCCATGCAATGGCGCAGCTTATCGCTGCGATGAGAAGGAGTGTCCGTGGTCGGTTCATCATTCTTCCTGTTTTAAAAATACTCATAAAAATAATCCATTTCGATGCCAACTTCAATGCAATATTATCTATTCAATAATCCTATATTATTGTTTTAATAATGCGCGCCTTCAATGTCTTGAAAAAACGCTAAATTCAGTCTATTTAAGGCCAATGAGTATGGCACGATATTGGGACAGTTAAGAATTGACCTACCTCGCATTACGCTGCCTCGGGTAGAACGGGGAAACCACTCATTAACAATTGAAAATTTATGAAGAATGCAATGTTGTTTGTTCTCATCGGCCTAGGTGCGGCTGTCTGTGTCGCACAACAGTCCGGCGCACACAAGAATGTCGCCGTCTACACGACCGCGGAGAAGACGGAATACCGTCTCACCCGAACGGAGGCGGGCTCATTTGCGCCGTCCGTACAGCCGCTCGAATCGGAGATCTGTATTTTCGTGAATCCCGAAAAAACGTTCCAGACGTTCCTTGGCATCGGCGGTGCAATAACGGACGCATCGGCGGAGGTGTTTGCGAAACTGCCCGTGGCGAAACAGCAGGAGATGTTGAGCGCGTACTACGATCGTGAAAAGGGAATCGGCTACACGCTGGCCCGCACGACAATCCACAGCTCGGATTTCGCGAGCGGCAGTTATACGTATGTGAATGAGGGCGACAAGGAGCTCAAGACGTTTTCAGTCGAACACGACCGGCAGTTCCGCATTCCGCTCATCAAGCAGGCGATCAAAGCGGCCGGCGGAACACTGACGCTCTATGCAAGCCCGTGGAGCCCCCCCGCGTTCATGAAGAGTAACAAGACGATGCTCAAGGGCGGCAAGTTGCTCCCTGAATATTTCGGTACCTGGGCGATGTATGTCACAAAATTCATCAAGGCGTATGAAGCCGAAGGGATGCCGCTGTGGGGCATCTCGTTGCAGAACGAACCGATGGCGACGCAGCGTTGGGAATCGTGCATTTATACGGCGGAAGAGGAACGCGATTTTCTGAAGCTGCATCTCGGACCGACCATGGCGAAGGAGGGGCTGGCCGACAAGAATATCGTCGTCTGGGATCATAACCGCGACCTGATGACGCAGCGGGCGAACGTGATCTACAGCGACCCCGAGGCGGCGAAGTACGCATGGGGAATGGGATTTCATTGGTATGAAACATGGGCCGGCGGAAAGCCGATGTATGAGAATGTCGCTGCGGTGAACGAGGCCTTCCCCGACAAGAAACTCCTCTTCACAGAAGGGTGCGCGGAGAGCTTCAATGCCGAGCACTACCAGTACTGGCCGAATGCGGAGCGGTATGGCGCCTCGATCATCAACGACTTCAACAACGGGACCGTGGGATGGACCGACTGGAACATCCTGCTCGACGAGAAGGGCGGCCCGAACCACGCGTCCAATTTCTGCTTCGCGCCGATGCATGCAAACACGGCGACGGGCGAACTGATCTATACGCCGTCCTATTACTATATCGGACACTTCTCGAAATTCATCCGCCCGAACGCGAAGCGCGTCAGCACCGTCGCCAGCCGCAGCCAGCTGTTGAGCACGACATTCGCGAATGCGGACGGTTCGATGGTCACCGTCGTCATGAACCAGTCCGATGCCGCCGTCGCGTACAGGCTCGTCGTCGGTTCCTCGTCCGCCGCGCAGACGATCCCCGAGCGTGCGATCCAGACACTCATCTACTGACCCGCAGTATTTTGAAGACACCGTTACATCGGATGAAACCGATGTGACGGTGTCATCGAAGCCGCACATCCTGCAATGTCATTACGCGCGGATCGTTATAGACTGCCGCGATCCACTCCTTCGAATTGTTGTCCCGGATCATGTTTGCCCACGTCATGAAGTAGAGCCAGGGCTGACGAGACAGGATCTTCGGATCGGTCACTCTCCGGCTCTCGCCGACGGCGAACAGTTTTCCGCTATGCCCGAACAGCTGCTGATACTGGCGCCATGATGTCGACGCCCAGTACTCGGGATAGTCCCACGCGATGATGTCGACGACATCGTCGCCGGGATACCAGTTCTCCTTCGTCGCCCCATAACTAGTCCAGACCCAGATCAGGTTGTTGAGTTTGTGGCGGTTGACGAACCTGTCGTACATCAGCCTGTAGAGGGCGATGCAGGCCGCGCCTCCCGACCTGCCCCACCAGAACCATTTCCCCTCGGCTTCATGAAGCGGCCGCCAGAGAACGGGGACGCCGGCCTCCTGCAGCGTCCCGAGGACTGCGGCAACAAGGTCCATGTCGCGAAGCAGGTTGGCGTACGATGCGCTGTTCGTGTCGGCGAGGGCGGCGCCGAGATCGAACGTTTTCGAATAAAAATCGCCGTCGGCATTTGGGGAGATCCAATGCCATTGGAATTGTGCGATGCCGCCTTCGCCTTTCACCCAGTCGATCGCCTTGTCTCCCGCCGTGTTCCCGCCCTGTGTGGGGCAGATGCCGTTGAAATCGTATCCCATGATCGCCGGAGCCTTTCCGCCCGATGCCTCGCGAATATACGGGAGATACGTGTCGTCGAACTGTCCCGAGAGGATCCGCTTCCCGTACACTCCATCGAGGAACGTTTTCAACCGCTTCGTTTCTGTGGTGGCATCGGGATTGACCAATGCCGGCCGGACCGTATTGATCCGGGGATACCGGGAGAACGCATGCGACAGCAGAAATGGCAGTGACGCGAGTGGATTGTGCATTGTGCGTTATGTTCGATGCATGCAAACAACGTCTTCAATGTCATTTGGACTATACGACTGTATTCCGTGCGTGTTGCAGCGATGTGTTGCAGCGATCAGTCCGGCTTGCCTTTCTGAAGGGGGCGGAGTATATTTAAACCACTTATGACGAACAAAAATAAACGATTCGAGATGACGGCGAAGACGGTGTTCGCGCTGGAGCCGGTGCTCGCCAATGAACTGCTGGCGATCGGTGCGGAGGACGTGAAAGTGCTGAACCGCGCAGTTTCGTTCACCGGTACGAAGGAAACGATGTACCGCGCCAATCTGGAACTCCGCACGGCGCTCCGGATACTGAAGCCCATCCTCACATTCACCGTTCGTGATGAGAAAGAGCTGTACACTCAAACGAACCGGTTCGCGTGGGATACATACCTGACACCCTCCACAACATTTGCCATCGACAGTTTTATCCATTCGGAACATTTCAACCACGCCAATTTCGTGGCGCTGAAGGTGAAGGATGCGATCGTCGACAAGCTGCGCACTGTGTACGGGGAGCGCCCCAACGTTGATATCGACAATCCCGATTTGAGGCTGAACGTGCACATCAGCGACGAGCAATGCACGATCTCGCTGGACAGTTCGGGCAATTCGCTCCACAAGCGCGGCTATCGGATCGGCCAGGGCCTGGCGCCGATCAACGAGGTCCTCGCCGCGGGTATGATCCTGCTCACTGGCTGGGACGGCCGGTCGAATTTCGTGGATCCGATGTGCGGTTCCGGCACGTTCCTGATGGAAGCCGCGACGATCGCATACAACATCGCACCGGGGGTGAAGATCTCCGAGTTCGGATTCATGCGATGGAGCGACTGGGACGAGACGCTGTGGAAGAGGATCGTCGCCGACGCGAAGGCCCGCGAGAGGGAATTCGCACACACGATCATGGGCTTCGACGAGTCTGCCGAGGCGATCGCGACAGCGAAGGACAACATTAAAAACGCGGATCTCGGCTGGAAGATCCTCGTGCAGACGAGCAAGCTCCAGGATCTGACGGCGGAGATGCTTCCCGACGGCGGAGTCGCGATAATCAATCCGCCGTACGGCGAACGGATGAACTCCGAGGACACGGCACAGCTCTACACGGCGATCGGCGACGCGCTGAAGCAGAACTTCGACGGCTTCAGCGTCTGGATCATCTCCTCGAACAAGGAGGCGCTGAAGCACATCGGGCTGAAGACGTCGCGCAAACTCCTTCTCTACAACGGCTCGCTTGAATGCAAGTTCCACAACTACCAGATGTATCGCGGCTCCAAAAAATCGAAATACAATCAGCCTCAGGGGACGATCTCGGAATAGTCGAGCCTGCCGCCCGTATAGCTGAAAAACCCGTATCTGAAATCGCCTTCGATCGTCTCGGTCATCGTGCGGCGCTTGCCGTCGGAGAACAGGATGATGTCCTCCCGTCCGGAGGATGTCACTTTGTATCCGACGACGCTGCTGTCTTTCAGGAGCATTCGTTCGACTGAACATCCGGCCGGGTCGATCGCCGCCTTCGACGCGAACGGAACGATGAGCGTCGCCATGCGGTCCGCTTCCTTCCGGCCGCGCGACAGTTTCCTGAACACGAGCCAGTCGATCTCCCTGTTCGCGGGTTCATTCTCGATATCCCCCAGGTCCGCCCACCCCTTCGCCTTGATCCTCTGAACGTTCGCGGCATCGGTCTTGTCCGTCACGATGAGGAAGCCATTCTCCTGCGTTGAGATGAAGC
>JAVBYH010000359.1 GCA_030824175.1 Bacteroidota bacterium
ACGACGACGAACCATGTGACGGGGCAGTTCTCTCACGACTGCACGACATGCCATTCGATGAACGCCTGGAAACCTGCGACACTCGATCATAATAAAACGATGTTCCCCTTGGTGGGTGCGCATATCACCACGACTTGCGCATCGTGCCATAAAAACGGCGTCTACAAGGGAACAGCCTCCGACTGCTACACGTGCCACACAACGGACTTCACACAATCAACGACGACGAACCATGTGACGGGGCAGTTCTCGCACGACTGCACGACATGCCATTCGATGAATGCATGGAAACCTGCGACGTTCAGCCACAGCAAAACGCTCTTCCCGCTGCTTGGCGCGCACATCACGACCGACTGTGCGTCGTGCCATAAGAACGGCGTCTACAAGGGAACAGCCTCCGACTGTTACACATGTCATACGGCAGACTTCGCACAATCGACGACGACAAACCATGTGACGGGGCAGTTCTCTCACGACTGCACGACATGCCATTCGATGAATGCATGGAAACCGGCGACGTTCAGCCACAGCAAAACGCTCTTCCCGCTCACGGGTGCACACTCGACGACGGATTGTCTCTTTTGCCATAAGAGCGGTCAATTCAAAGGCACGGCGATGGACTGTTACACGTGCCATACGACTGATTTCACGCAGGTGACGAGTCCGAACCATGTCACCGGAGGATTCGACCATACTTGTACCGTCTGCCACACGACAACAGCATGGAAGCCCGCCACGTTCGATCATGCGAAGTCAATATTCCCCCTCACTGGAGCCCATGTGCAAACAGCATGCGCGCAATGCCATGTCGGCGGCAAATATGCAGGCACCCCGACCGTGTGTTACACGTGCCATGTGACCGAGTACACCACGTCGACGAATCCGAACCACGTGGCGGCGAAATATCCGACTGATTGCGTGCCATGTCACACGACGACCGCGTGGAGGCCGTCGACGTTCAACCATACGCCATTTTTCCCGATCGATGCTGCTGCGAAACACCGGCCGGGCAGATGGACACTGTGCAGCGACTGTCATACTAATCCGGCAAACTCGAAGGTCTTCGAGTGCATACTGTGCCACGAACACGATAAACCGTCGATGGACAGTAAACACAGCGGCAGGCGAGATTATTCCTATACGAGCGCCGCATGTTATCGGTGCCATCCGCAAGGGAGAAGTTAGCGCGCGTCGTGGAATTTTCCGTTTCTCCACGGCGTGTATCAAGGTATGAACGAGGATGGGGTGCAGAGGTGATTACGACCGAATGATGCCAAGGCGCTTCATTTTCCTCCAGAGTGTCGAGGCGTCGATCCCCAGGTCCGCGGCCGTGAATTTTTTATTCCATCCGTGCTTCGCAAGCGCACGGAGGATCGTTTCCCGTTCGGCATGCTGCAGGGGGTGCGCGGCGTCCTGGCCGATCGCGGTCTTCGCTCCGGTGTCGGCGAGCTTGTCCGGAAGATGTTCGGTTTCTATGACGGAGCCCCGGCACAGGACGAAACAGTGTTCGAGCACGTTTTCCAGCTCGCGAATGTTACCCGGCCAGGCGTACTGCGTGAAGATCCTATAGACATCCTTCGACACGCCTTCGATCGATTTGCCGAACAGACGATTGAATTCCTTGATGAAATGGTCCATGAGCAGCGGCAGATCCCCGATCCGCTCGCGCAGTGCCGGAAGGTGAATGTTCACCACGTTGATCCGGTAATAGAGATCCTCCCTGAATTTTCCCGCCCTGATCTCCTCCTCCAGATGTTTATTCGTGGCTGTGATGATACGCGCATTGATGCGGAGCGGCGTCGTTCCGCCGACCCGTTCGAACTGTTTCGTCTCGAGGATCCGCAGGAGTTTCGTCTGGAGCGGCAGGGAGATGTCGCCGATCTCGTCGAGGAAGAGCGTGCCGCCGTTGGCGAGCTCGAAGCGGCCGACCTTCGGTTTCGTCGCCCCGGTGAACGCGCCTTCCTCATGGCCGAAGAGCTCGCTTTCGATGAGCGACTCGGCGAAGGCGCTGCAGTTGAGCGCGATGAACGGCCCGTTCTTCCGCGCGGAGTGGAGGTGTATTGCCCGGGCGGCGAGTTCCTTGCCCGTGCCGCTCTCGCCCGTGAGCATCACCGTGGTCTCCGTCTGCGAGACGCTCTCGAACAACGAGAAGAGTTTCTCCATCGCCTTGCTGCTGCCGATGATGTTGCCGAACTGGAACCGGTCCGAGATGTGTTCGATGAGGTTCCTGATCTCCGTGATGTCGATGAATGTTTCGACCGCTCCCATCTTCACGTTCTTGTTGTTGAGGAGTATCCCCGAGTTCACGCGTATGGGGATGCTCTTCCCCGACGCGCTCTGGATGACGAGCTCGTTGCCGATCGTGGCCTTGCGCTTCGCCATTGTCGTCTCCATGTGGCACCCGTTGCGGCACCGGGAGGAGCGGAAGATCTCCCAGCACTTCTTCCCGATGGCCTCGTCCTTCCGAAAGCCGGTGATGGCGACCGCAGAGTTATTGAACGAGGTGACATTCCAGTCGTTGTCGATCGTGAATGTGCCCTCGATGTTGCTGTTGAAGACGGCGTCGAGCTTGTTGCGTTCGTCGATGAGCTCCGAGGTGCGCGCGGTGAGCTCTTCCGCCATGAGCGACATCTCCTTCGTGTCGCGGAACACGACGACGGCGCTGATGACGGTGTCGCGGTTTTTCCACACGGGGGTGATGGATGCGAGCACGTTTTTCACCGTGCCGTCGGCGCACACGATGTCCAGCCAGAGGTTCGAATACGGCTCCCCCTGCCGGAGCGCGTCGCCCACGTAATCCTTCCCGTCGTCGGTGTCGGGGAAGAGGAGGGAGATCTGCTTGCCCACCACCGATCTGGCCTCGTAGCCGGTGATCCGTTCGGCCGCCTGATTAAATGTCACAACTGTGTAATCGGGACTGATCACGCAGATGCCGTCGGGGATCACGAGGATCTCCTTGTTGCGGCTGAGAATCGTTTTGATGTCTTTCATTGCTCCGCCTTTTTTTGGGATGTATGTGGGCGCATTGAAGCGTCTGTAATATTGCAATAATGCAATTCACTTGCAATGCCATGTTGCAGCGCAATACTGTGCAATGTAAAACGAGTCATATTCGCCGATTTTCCGTGGCATGATAATTGGAATACTCTTCTTCAGACAGGACGGAAGGATCGTGCGGAACCTTCCCGTGAGGCGAGCGCGGCACACACACTTAAGACGGACACCACATCATGCTGAACAATCCCGGATGCATTCCCTGCATCGTCAAACAGGCGCACACATTGAGCTGCATCCTTGGCATCAACGATGCGGAGACGCAGCGCGTGGTCATCCGCGAGACGATGAGTGCGCTGATGGACGATCAGGCGCTGCTCTCGGCCCCGCATTTTTCGACGACGCTGCAATCGATCCTCAGGCGTGCGACGGACGGCAAAGCGTCGTACGCGGCGATCAAGGAGAGGAACATGCGCAATGCGGCGCAGTACATGACGTATCTCTCGATCATGATCGAGAACGCGTCGGATCCGTTCGAGATGGCGGTCCGCGCATCGATCGCCGGCAATACGATCGATCTTGGTGCGAACCCGCATTTTCGGCTGGAGCATGAGATCAATGCGATCATGCTCCACACGCTCGACCTGGGATTCCTTCCGGCCCTGAAACGGGATGTCCGCGCGTCCTCCACGATCCTCTTTATCGCGGACAATTACGAGGAGGCGCTCTTCGACAAATTGCTGATCCCGCAGTTGGGACCGGCGAAGGTGCATTTTGCGGTACGCTCCGCCGAGATCCTGAACGACATCACGCTCGAAGACGCCCGGCGTCTCGAGATCGACAGCATGTGCCGCGTGCTCGAGAGCGGCAGCGTCATCTCCGGCACGGCGCTCGAGCAGTGCACCGATGAATTCATGGAGCTCTACACGAAGGCGGATGTCGTGATCGCCAAGGGGCAGGGAAATTTTGAAACGTTGCTCGACGCCCGGCGGCCGATTTATTTTATGTTCAAGGTGAAATGCGAGCCCATCGCGGATGTGTGCGGATATCCCGTCGGTTCGAGTGTGCTCCACTATCATCCCGGAGTCATGGATCAGCACACACCGCACACGGAAGGCGCACACTCATGATCGCAGAAACCGGGAATACGCCGTCGACCGCGGTGCCGTGCGCAGGCACCGACACCGCAACGTGGATACGGCGGCACGCTTTGAAGTTCCGCGAGCGGCTCGAACACAGGATCCTGCTCGACTCGTCGAAAAAAGGGAAGGTCGTGCTCGGCGTGATGCAATCGCCCCGACTCGGGACGAGCCTTCGCATCAACAACATCCGCTGCACGACGTGCACGTACAACTGCGTGTACTGCGAGGGCGGGGGACCCGCGGTGGTGTCGACCGTCAGGCGCGAATGCCTCTCGCCGTACGAACTGTACATCGTCGTCAAGAACGCACTCGAAGAGCTCGCGGCGAAAGGGACGCACATCGACTGGCTCAGTTTCAATCCGACGAGCGAGCCCACCATCGACATCGCGCTGTGGCGCGAGATCGGCCTGCTGCGTGATCTGGGGATTCCCATCGCCGTGTTCACGAACGCGTCGCTCGTGTGGAATCCTCTCGTGCTGGACAGTCTGCACTGCGCGGACTACGTGTCGCTGAAGGTCGACAGCGTCGACGAGGACACATGGAGGAGGATCAACCGGCCGCATACTTGTCTCAGTCTCGATCAGATTCTCCGCGGCATCGCCGACTTTTCGCGGACCTATGCGGGCACACTGACGACGGAAACGATGCTCGTCAGGGGGGTGAACGACTCGATACAGGAGCTTGAGCGGACGGGGGTGTTCCTGTGCACCCTGAAGCGATCGCATTCGTATTTCATGACACCGGGACCGCAAACGGTGGCCGAGCCCGCCCTCGGGCCGGATCCGGCGTTCATGGAGCGTGCCGCGGTGTACATCCGCGATCACATACCGGCCGCCGAACTTGTCCCGCTGCCCATGGAGCGCGTATGAACCGGCGCGCGGCATTCGCGATCAGTGAATCGGGCGGCCGCGAGCGCATCGCTGACCATTTCGGACGGTGCACGAAGTTCACCGTCTGCGAGCTCGACGACCGGGACGACGTTGTTGCCACCGAAACATATTTCAATCCCCTGGCCGGCCAGAAGAGTGGCGCCGGCCAGATCCCCGGTTATGTCAATCAGTTCAATATCTCAGCCATCGTCAGCTGCGGCATGGGAGAAAAGGTTGTCGCGAAATTTTTCCAGTTCGGCATCGACGTCATCATCGCCCCGGGCCTCCTCTTCGAAGAGGCGCTCGCACGGTTCCGGCACGGCGGCGCGGGCGGCTTCGAGCTGATCATCGGCGACCACAATAACGGACATATACACACAAAGGAGTGAACAATGGACCTGTCACATGCAAAAATCGCAATAGCAACGGACGACGGCGCAACGGTGAGTTTGCATTTCGGCCGTGCGCAATTTTTTGAGGTCGTCACCTTCGCCGGCGGCGCAGTCACTGCGCGCGAGCGGCGCGCGAAAGCCGGCCACCATTCGTTCGCCGGCAGCGAGGGCGAACAACATCATGCCGGCGCCGAGCCGCAGGGCGGAGGCGAACACCGGCACCACAGCGAGGACGGGCACGGCCATCATGGCGGGCCGGCAAGCCGGGACCGCCATCAGGCCATGCTGTCCTCCGTTACCGACTGTCAGGCGATGGTGGTCCGCGGGATGGGGCAGGGCGCGGTGGAACATTTCCGCACTTCACACACCGTTCCCGTCCTTACCGGGCTCCACACAATCGACGAGGTCATCGCCGCCGTTGCGGCGGGAACGCTCGAGAGCGATCCGCGCCGCGTGCATATGCAGCGCGGCATGCATTAATCCAGCTGGTCAAACGGCCGGCATCGCACGCCGGTGGCTGACATCATCACACACGGAGAGATCGATGTTTGTACCGAATCAGGTTTTTTTTACGAAGGGAGTGGGGCGTCACAAGGACTACCTGCAGTCATTTGAACTCGCCCTGCGCGATGCGGGAGTCGAGCGATGCAATCTCGTCACCGTCTCGAGCATCCTTCCCCCGGGATGCCGGAGGATCTCCGTGGCCGATGGATTGAAGAAGATAGCAACCGGCGGGATCACGTTCGTCGTCATGGCGCGGAACGCCAACAAGGAACCGAACCGCCTCATTGCAGCGTCCATCGGCGCCGCGGTGCCGGCCGAAACGACGCAGTACGGGTACCTGTCGGAGCATCATCCGTACGGTGAAACGGACGAGAAGTGCGGCGAATACGCCGAAGACCTCGCCGCAACGATGCTCGCCTCCACACTCGGTGTTGAATTCGATCCCGATACGGCGTGGGATGAGCGGGAAAAGATCTATAAAATGTCCGGGAAGATCGTCCGGACGTTCAATGTCACGCAATCGGCAGAAGGCGACAAGGACGGGAAGTGGACGACCGTTGTGGCCATGGCCGTGCTGCTGCAATAACAACAGGAACGATTGATGATGAACGTAGATGCCGGTGTTGTCTTTCATGAAACATGCTTCGCGTGCGGCAGCCAGAACATCCATGGACTGCAGATGGATTTTACGGACGCCCCCCAGGGTTGCACATGTGATGTTGCAATTCCCGTCCACTTCCACGGCTACAACGGAGTTGTGCATGGCGGCATCGTCGCGACGATGCTCGATGCGGCCATGGTACACACGCTCCGGCGGCAGCGGGAAGCCGCGCCGGTGACATGCAGGCTCGAGGTGCGGTATCTCCGCGCGGTGCCGCCCGGCGCAACACTCACGGTTACAGCGCGGGCCAAGGGGAAGCGGGGCCGGATCCTTCTCGCCGATGCCGAGCTCCTGTACGACGGCGTCTGTTATGCGCGCGCGCACGGCGCGTTCACCGCATCGGAACGATAATACACGGCGACATATTGGCTACCGGCAAGCACGGAGGACACATCCAACGAATGATCATTTCAATTGCAAGCGGCAAGGGTGGTACGGGAAAAACCACCGTCGCCGTCAGCCTCGCACTGTCGGTGCCTGAAGCGGTCTATATTGATTGCGATGTGGAAGAGCCAAACGGGCATCTGTTGCTTAACCCGGTCATCGCATCGCGCCAGGACGTCTTCCGGAAAATGCCGCAGGTCATCGACGACCGATGCACGCAATGCGGCGCATGCGCGCAAGGCTGTGAATTTCACGCGATCGTCGTCCTGTCGACAGGCGTCCTGATCCTGAATGATCTCTGTCATGGATGCGGCGTGTGCAGTTATGTCTGTCCGACCGGGGCGATCACCGAGGTCGACGCGCATCACGGCATTATCCGCAGAGGGCGCGCGGGAGCGGGTGCGGTCGGGTTCATCGACGGCACGCTCGATGTCGGTGAAATGTCGGCCTCACAACTGATCGGGCACGTGCGCAAGGAGGCGCTGCCCGGCGGCATCACATTCCTCGACGCTCCTCCGGGAACCTCCTGCTCGATGATCGCGGCCGTCAGGGGCACCGACTTCTGCCTGCTCGTGACGGAATCGACGCCGTTCGGATTGCACGATCTCACACTGGCGGTGAATGTGCTTCGCGTGCTCGGTGTGTCGTTCGGCGTCGTCATCAACAAATACGACGGGACCTACCGCGCGCCGGAGGAATACTGTGCAGCCGATGGCATTCCCGTGCTCATGCGCATACCGTTCGACCGGGCGATCGCCATGGCGTATTCCCGGGGAATTCCCCCGGTGACGGCGCTGCCGGAATTGAAAACACGATTCCGGGACATGTACGAAGACATCCGTGTGCTCGCCGAACATGCCGCACCGGTGCCGGGAGCGAACGGATGACCGGGCACGAAGCAAAGCACCATATCGTCGTCCTCAGCGGAAAAGGCGGCACGGGAAAAACGACGCTCACCGCAGCATTCGCGCAGCTTGCCGGGAATATTGTGGTCACAGATTGTGACGTCGACGCCGCCGACCTGTTCATCCTGCTGAAGCCGGACAAACGTTCCGAACAGCCGTTTTACGGCGGCAAGAAAGCGACAATACTGAATGACCTTTGCTCGCACTGCGGCCTCTGCATGGACGTCTGCCGTTTCGGCGCCATCGGGAATTTTTCCGTCGATGCCGTGCTCTGCGAAGGCTGCGGGTTCTGTTATCACGTCTGTCCTTCCAATGCCATCGACTTTTCGAGCGCACGCTCGGGCACGCGCTATGAGGGATCGATCTCCGGCGGGTCCGAATTCCTGTCCGCATCGCTGCTTCCCGGCGAGGGCAACTCGGGCAAGCTCGTTACCGAACTGAAGCGCGACGCCCTCCGGTTTTTCGATCAGCCACAGAATCAAGGGCTGCTGCTGGACGGTCCTCCGGGTATCGGTTGTCCGGTGAACGCGAGCCTCTCGGGAGCCGATCGTGCTGTGCTGATCACCGAGCCGACGCTTTCCGGTCTGCACGATCTGAAGCGGATCGTCACACTCATCCGCTCGTTTGCAATCGAGATGTCCGTTGTCATCAACAAATACGACCTGAACGAGGAGATGACGCGCGAGATCGAGGCCTATGCGCGAACGGAACATCTCCGCGTCGCGGGCAGAATACCGTTCGATCATACCGTGGTCGAAGCGCTTCAACGGAATATGAACATCATGGCCTTCCCGGCATCTCCCGCCGCGCAGGCGATCGGGGCGCTCTTTTATTCACTTAACAACAGGAAATGACACGCACATGAATATTGCTCTCACATCCATGGGCCCGACGGCCGAGGCGCGAATCTCCGAAAAATTCGGCCGATGCCCGTTCTTTATCATCTTCGACACGGAGACGAAGGTATTGACGAGCCTTGCCAACACGGCGGCGAACGACGAGCATGGGGCCGGGCCTGCCGCTGCGCAACTCGTAATCCGCGAACGGGCGGATATGGTGCTCACCGGCGCCCTCGGGGACAATGCGGAAGCCGTGCTGAAAAAGGCGGGCATGCGCTATACGACAGGGTTGAAGGGGTCCGCGACAGTCCGCGAGGCCATCGACACGTATCTCCTATCACCAACCACCTGACACGGACAATCATGCAGACGATGGTACTGAATGTGCTGGGTGAAACCGTGCAGGTCACACTGCTCGTGCTCGCGATGATGGTTGTTGTCGACCTGCTGAACGTGTGGACGCGCGGCAGGATCGCGCAACTCTTGAAAGAAGGACGGCAGTGGCGGCAATATATCGTCACGTCGCTCATCGGCAGCGTGCCGGGGTGCGTGGGCGGCTTCACAAACGTGTCGCTCTACACGCACGGCATGATCAGCTTCGGAGCGCTCGTCGGTTCCATGGCCGCCGCTTCCGGCGATGAGGCGTTCGTCATGCTGAGCCTCTTTCCGAAGACGGCGCTGATCCTCTTTGCTGCGTTATTCCTTTCCGGCGTCGTCGTCGCCTGGGTCACGGACCTGACGGTGAAGGCGGCAAAGCTCCGGACATGCCAGGACTGCCACGAGTCCGTCGTCCACGCGAGCGAGGGCGGATTCGTGCATTACGTGCGGAAGCACATCTGGGGCCATATCATCCGCAGGCATCTCTGGAAGACATCATTGTGGACGTTCTCCGCGCTGCTCGTCGTGGAATTCGGCATGCAGCACTGGCATGTCGAAGCATTCACCTCCGAGTACACGCTCGTACTCCTGTTCGCCGGGGCCGTTATCGGCCTGATCCCCGAGTCCGGCCCCCATCTCCTCTTTGTCTCGATGTATGCAAACGGCCTGATCCCGTTCTCCGTTCTCTTCACGAGCTCGTTCGTTCAGGACGGGCACAGCATGCTGCCGATGCTCTCCTACTCGGTGAAGGATTCGCTGCTCATCAAACTGTTCAACATTGTGTTCGGTCTTGCGATCGGACTCGTCATCTATGCATTCGGCCACTAATACCATGAATGAATATATCGTCTACCAATCCATCGGCACCATCCATTCTCCCCTCAAATCGGTCGAGGGTATGCCCATCCAGCCATGCGGAGCCGCAGGCGTTCAGGGCAGCCTCGAGGTCGACGAGAAGTATCTGGCGGGCTTGAGGGGGCTCAGCGGATTCTCGCACGCCATTCTCGTCTATCATCTCCACCTCATCACGGGGTACGCGCTCGAGGTCGTGCCGTTCCTCGATACGCGTCGCCACGGTATCTTCGCCACCCGTGCACCGATGCGTCCGAATCCCATCGGAATTTCCGTCGTGAAAATTCTCCGCATCCGGGGCACCTCGGTGTTCGTCGATCACCTCGACATCGTGGACGGAACGCCGCTGCTCGACATCAAACCGTACGTGAGCACATTCGATGCCGTCGAAGATGAGAAGATCGGTTGGTACGAGGACCGGATCACGATGGTGGGCACGATGCGTTCGGATGCACGATTCACGTAATGACACATCGGCTCGCCGGCTGAACCAGTATGCCGTTGGCCGCATCATATTCTCATCTAACCCACACTCTCCATCATTTCAAGAAAGGTTGATCACTATGGACGCAACCCAATTAGCAGTTCCCATGCCGCGCATCGGCGACAAGGCTCCCGCATTCACGGCCGTGACCACGCAGGGCCAGATCAACTTCCCCGAACAATTCTCCGGAAGCTGGGTGATCCTCTTCAGTCATCCCGCGGACTTCACCCCGGTGTGCACGTCCGAATTCATGACGTTCGCCACCATGGAAGACCAGTTCGCCCAGGCGAACTGCAGGCTCGTCGGCCTCTCTATCGACGGCCTCTACAGCCACATCGCCTGGCTGCGCACGATCAAGGAAAAGATCGAATTCAAGGGCATGAAGAACGTCGAAGTGAAATTCCCGCTCATCGAGGACATCACGATGGAAGTTGCGGAAAAGTACGGAATGATCCAGCCCGGCGAAAGCACGACGAAGGCCGTGCGCGCGGTGTTCGTCATCGATCCGAAAGGCATCATCCGCACCATCATCTATTACCCGCTCAGCCTCGGACGCAATTTCGACGAGCTCTATCGGGTCATCGTCGCGCTGCAGACGGCGGATGCGTTCTCGGTCGCGACTCCGGCAGATTGGCGTCCGGGCGACCCCGTCATCGTTCCCCCGGCCGGTTCATGCGGCGTGGCGAAGGAACGCATGGAGGCGAAGGAGGATGACGTCACCTGCTATGACTGGTTCTTCTGCACGAAGCAGCTGCCGAAGGAGAAGGTGTTCGACATGATCCTGAAGAAATAACCGATGCACTCTGCCGCCACCGTCGCCGACATCGTCGGCGACGGGTGGCCGACGACGGGCCATATCGTTCTGGCGCGGCACAATATTTCTTCGTACATTTCATGACATCCTCAATCGAACGCCCAATGTCGCATCATCACTCGCATCATACGCCCTCCGGCACGACGGAACGAGATCTGTTCGTGACCATGGCGCTCAATTTCGGCATCACCGTCGCGGAAATCATCGGCGGCCTCCTCTCGGGAAGCCTGTCGCTGTTGTCCGACGCCATGCATAATTTCAGCGACGGCATCGCCATCATCATCACATACGGTGCGATCCGGTTGAGCAGAAGGCCGAAGACGCTCAGGCACACGTTCGGCCTGAAGCGCGCCGAGATCGTGGCGGCCATCATTAATGCGAGCACGCTCATCATCATCAGCTTCTTCCTCATCAAGGAAGCGGTGGTGCGCTTCTCGCATCCCGAGCCGGTGGGCGGCCAGTTGATGCTCCTCGTCGCCACGCTGGGTCTGGCGGGGAACGTCATCGGCACCATGCTGCTGAAGAAAGGTGCGAAGCATAACGTCAACATCAGGGCCGCATACATACACCTGTTGAGCGATGCGGTCTCGAGTGTGGCTGTCATCATCGGTGCGGTGTTCATCATGGCATATGAGATCTACTGGATCGATCCCGTGCTCACCATCCTCATCTCGCTCTACATCCTGCACGAGACGTACGAGATCGTGAAGGAGGCGGTGGATGTGATCATGATGTCGTCCCCGGCGGGGATGGACCTCCACGGATTGAAAAAAATTGTCGAAGCGGTGCCGGGCGTGAAGAACATCCACCATGTCCATATCTGGAAACTCAACGACAAGGACATTCACTTCGAGGCGCACGTTGAAGTGGAGAATATCTCCGTGGCCGAGACGGCCGCGATCCAGAAAGAGATCGAGCTCAGCCTCCATGACACGTTCGACATCAACCACACGACGCTGCAATTCGAATGCGACAGGTGCGGCAGAAAAGAAATGATCTGATCGTGATATTCCACTATGCGGAACAACAGGCATAGGATTCCTCAGAACTCACTACATAACGTTAGAAAGGCCACCCTATGGATCCAGTATTTCTGGCGCGATTCCAATTTGCAATGACGATCGGGTTTCACTTCATCTTTCCTCCGCTCACGATCGGCCTCGCATGGCTGCTCGTGATCGTCGAGGGACTGGGGCTGAAGAGCGGCAACGCCGTCTACACAGCCATCGGAAAATTCTTCGGCAAGATCCTTGCACTCATCTTCGCCGTCGGTGTCGCGACGGGCATCGTCATGGAATTTCAATTCGGAACGAACTGGGCGGAATATTCGAAATTCGTGGGCGATATTTTCGGCGCACCGCTTGCAGCCGAAGCCCTCTTCGCATTCTTCCTCGAATCGACATTCCTTGGCTTGTATCTGCTCGGGAGAAACAAGGTGTCCAAAGGCGTGCACTGGTTTTCGATCCTGATGGTCGCCATCGGGTCCACGATCTCCGCCTTCTGGATCCTCGTCGCCAATTCGTGGCAGCAGACGCCCGCCGGGTATGTGATTCGCAACGGCAGGGCGGAGCTCACCGACTTCTGGGCCGCGGTGTTCAATCCCTCGACGATGGTTCGGTTCTTCCATACGATGGATGCGGCATTGATCGCGGGGGCATTCCTCATGGCGGGCATCTCCGCCATTCTCATCGTGAAAGGGAAGGAAGTCGCGACGGCAAAAAAATCGCTCACCCTTGCCGTGTATTTCGGACTCGTCGCCTCGCTCCTCGAGGTGTTTCCGTTCGGGCACGAACATGCCCGACAGGTCGCACACACGCAGCCCGAAAAATTCGCCGCCACACAGGGTCTCTATACATCGCAGAGCGGAGCGCCTATCGCGATCTTTGGCGTGCCCGTGAATAATCCGCCCGAAATCAAGGCGCATATTAAAATCCCGGGCCTCCTGAGTTGGATGGCATTCGGCGACGTCAACGCGACAATCAAGGGGATCAACGAATTCCCGGCGGACGAGATACCGCCGCTTTGGATGACGTTCGTGTCGTACCACAACATGGTCGCTCTCGGCATGTACTTCATCCTTGTCCTGCTCATTGCAACGTACAAGATCCGGAAAAACACATTGTGGACGAGCACGAAATTCCTCAAGCTCCTGTTCTGGTCGATCCCGCTTCCGGTGGCGGCGACACAATTTGGCTGGGTCGCGGCGGAAGTGGGGCGTCAGCCGTGGATCGTGTATAAACTGATGCGAACGAGCGAGGCTGCGTCCATCACCGTGACGGCAGGGGAGATCATGTTCTCGATCATCCTCTTCGGTCTCATTTACATCCTGCTCTTCATCCTCTTTGTCGTCCATCTGATGAAGGAAATCAATCACGGGCCCGCACCACTCGAACTTCAGGAGGCAGTATGATCGACTTGAACATAATCTGGTTTTTGCTCATCGGCGTCCTGGTGACCGGCTATGCGATTCTCGACGGCTTCGATCTCGGTGTCGGCATGCTCCATATCTTCGCGAAGGACGAGACGGAGAAACGGATGAACTTTAACGCCATCGGGCCTGTGTGGGACGGCAACGAGGTGTGGCTGCTCACGGCCGGCGGTGCGCTATTTGCGGCGTTCCCGATCGTCTATGCGACGGTGTTCAGCGGATTCTACATCGCGCTCATGCTGCTGCTTGCGGCGCTCATCTTCCGCGCCATCTCGTTCGAGTTCAGGAGCAAGATGGAATCCGCAGCGGGTAAATCGATCTGGGACTGGGCGTTCGGTATCAGCAGTTTCCTCATTGCGCTGCTCTTGAGCGTCGCGTTCGGCAACATCCTGGGCGGCGTGGAGCTCGATGCCACCGGAAAATATTCCGGCACATTTCTCGGCCTGTTAAATCCGTACGCCGTCATCGTCGGTCTCGTAGGCGTGACGATGCTCGCGATGCACGGGGCGATCTACATGGCAATGAAAACGGACGGCGCACAATCCGCACGCATGGCGACATGGGCGAACGGAGCATGGATGGCTTTCATGGCGTTGTATTTCCTCTCGACGCTTGCGACGTTTTTCTTTGCCCATTATTTGTTCGACGGCATGTTAAAGAATCCGCTCTTCTGGGTGCTCTTCCCGCTGCTGCTTGCGTCGGCAGGGTACATACCGGTGGCAGTGAAGGCCGCCCGCTTCGGCCGGGCGTTCACCGCGTCCTCGCTCGTCATCGCATCGATCATCGGCCTGAGCGCGGTCAGCCTCTTCCCGCGGGTCGTGCCATCGAAGACAGATCTTGCCTACAGTCTTACGATCTACAATGCGTCGTCCTCGCAGTACACGCTCCAGGTGATGCTCATCATCGCACTCATCGGCGTGCCGTTGGTCCTTGGATACACGATCTTTATCTATCGCGTCTTCAAGGGTAAGGT
Source organism: Bacteroidota bacterium (assembly GCA_030824175.1). Classification (GTDB taxonomy): domain Bacteria; phylum Bacteroidota; class Ignavibacteria; order UBA10030; family UBA8401; genus CAISDA01. The sequence continues at coordinate 14,620 of JAVBYH010000359.1, forward strand.
CGTGCTCGGCAAGGACAGTTATTGACAGAATGCACCATCACAGTTAAAAGGAATCATCATAATGAAAATCGCATTACCAACACAGAACGATCAGATCGACAGTCACTTCGGCCATTGCGAATCATTCACGGTGTTCACCGTGAACGACACCAAGGAAATAGTGTCTCAGGAATCCGTCGCGTCGCCCGCAGGCTGCGGATGCAAATCGAACATCGCGCAGACGCTCTCGGCGATGGGAGTGGAGCTTATGCTGGCGGGGAATATGGGTGACGGCGCCGTGAACGTGCTGCGCCATTCAGGCATCGGCGTTGTGCGCGGCTGCAGCGGAAATGTCCGTGACGTCGTGCAGCAATGGCTCGACGGTCAGGCAATCGACTCGGGGATCGGCTGCGCCGCACACGAGCATGGATGCAATTGAATCTTTTCGCCTGTTTCGTGCATCATATAGGCAGTAAGGAGCCGGCGCGGCAGCGATGTTCACCGGTTCTTTTTTTAAACACGCATCCAATCCTGAATCGGTATGGACACAACACCAAAAAAAATAGTGATCATCGGCGGCGTCGCCGGCGGGGCAACAGCCGCCGCACGCATGAGACGCCTCGATGAAACAGCGGAAATCACAGTTCTCGAAAAGGGGCCATACGTCAGTTTCGCGAACTGCGGTCTCCCGTACTTTATCAGCCGTGATATACAGCGACGGTCGAACCTTCTGCTCCAGACGCCGGAAGGCTTTTACAGCCGCTATCGGGTGGATGTGAAGGTGAACACGGAGGCCGTCGAGATCAAGCGCGGCGAGAAGACGATCGTTGCACGCACGCCGAACGGCGACGTGCTCTATCCGTATGACAAGCTCATCCTTGCCCAGGGCGGCTCGCCGATCGTGCCACCGCTTCCGGGCATCGCGTCGCCGCACGTGTTCAAGCTCTGGACCATTCCGGACATGGACCGCATACACAAATTTATCGACGAACAGAAGCCGGCCAAGGCTGTCGTGGGCGGCGGCGGATTCATCGGGCTCGAAATGGCCGAGGCGCTTCGCGCGCGCGGCATCGATGTGACTGTCGTCGAACTCGCGCCCCAGGTGATGATCCTGCTCGATCCGGAATTCGGCGCAATGATCAAGGCCGGACTCGAAGAGAACGGCATCACGGTGAAGACCGGCGTCGGCCTGTCGTCGGTCGCCGAGAAGACGGTCACACTCAGCGACGGGTCAGTGATCGACGCGGACATGGTGCTCCTCTCGATCGGCGTGCGGCCCGAATTGACGCTCGCGAAGAATGCGGGTCTCGAGATCGGCCCGAGCGGCGGCCTCGTGGTGGATGAGATGA
>JAVBYH010000012.1 GCA_030824175.1 Bacteroidota bacterium
ATTCTCATTGGCGGCCTTATCCGAGGTATTCATGCTTGTAAGCGAAAGCGAGCAGCCTTGTAAAGATAACGGCAGGCACGAACGGGGACATGTCGATGCTGGAGCCGGCTCTGTAATGAGTCGGTGAAGTTGAAGTCGTTGACGGACAAATGCTTTCAGAATATCCCATCCATCATAACAAGGATATCTCCGATTTCATTGAAAATTTCGTGTCTAAAAAAAATTTTATCGTCAGTCACCCCCTTCGTTTATTCATTTCCCGGTGATTCGCTTTATCGGTAGCTCCCCGCCCGGCTGGTATACCGTTCCCTTGTCGAACACACCGTGTTCATTTTTGGTGAACGATAACTGGACATCCGCGCCGTCGACGAAATATTCGGTCTCGGAAACAGGCAGCAGTTGCAACGCAGTACCATCAGGGGCCTTCACCATGAGTCTGCCGTCCCCGACAAAGATTGTGGCGGACACGCCGGGACGTATTTCGTATGAGCCGGCGACTGCCCGGTACACGGCGGTGTCGATCTTCGGCAGGTTTTCGACAGTCGTTGAAAGATCCGGCAATACTTTTTTGAACGGACTGGAGGCCCGCAGCTCAGGCGAACCTGTTACAAGCAATGCATCGCCGAGCCGCCACGCATTGTCGAACACGCCTCTCGCGACGATGAGCTTCTCCATCGGCCGTCCCAGACGGGTGTTCGGAAGGCATCCGTCCTGTATGACGAAATCATACGCATCGTTCGCCTTTGTATAGAAATACATGCCCGCGACCGAAGTCGCCCCGATCACAAGCACGTACCGCTCGCGGTTCAGCGGATGCGGGTACACCATTTGCACGCATGCGTCAGTCGCCGGGAATTTCCTGCCCGCAATCTCAACGACCTGGGACGAGATCTTCAGGGGAATCTTATCGATCAACGCTTTGGTGACCTTATTCGCGTCGGCACCGCCGAACAGGATCAGCGAATATTTTTCCACATCCGCGTCCGTCATGTCCGTGTCTTTAAAGACGCGAGGTTCGTATTTCTGCCAGACTTTCCACTCGTCAGCGAATGCCTTGGCTTTTTGAGCGCATAATCTAACCATTGTCGAATCCTGCGAACTCGTACCGATCACGACCGCAAACGGTGTCGCGGTGACGTCCGCGATCGGGCCCTCCATCGCCGTGGTTTTATTCAAAGCGGATGGACGATAGTCCCCCGCGAGCAATCGTATTCTCCCATTTTGTACGTTAACCCTCCGTCTATCAGTCTCATTCCAGATCACCGTAACGGGCTTCCGATGATCGAGTAATTTTTTCGATGGAGCGAGTTCGATGCCCAGCACATTTTCAGTCGACAACCGGATCGTGTTGTCGATCAATACCTCCGCCTCGGCCGTGATGAACGCATAGGGATTGCCGCGCTGCGTAACCTTTACCCAGTGCGCCGAGGCTGTATGAAGATCCGCCGATCGCACACGCACCGTCTTGGGGTCCGCATTTCTTTTATGTTCCAGAAACCACGGGATCAGTTCATCGTTGTATTCTATCCCTTCGTGGCCGAAACCGGGGTATTCATGGTAGCGAATGTCATATCCCCACCGTTGAAGCGTCTTCACTAGGTACCTGGAATTATTCACATCGACGGATTTATCGATATCGCCGTGTATGGCAAACACGGGCGTCGTCAACAATGCATCGGCATGGGCCAATGAATTCCTGGTTTCATTTTCAAAGAGCGCGCGTTCTGAAAGCTGTGCGATCTCCTTTTCATTCATTCCGACGTGATAATCCCACCCTCCGTAGACGGGGGCGATCGCCGCAAAGAGCTCAGGGTGTCGTGTGCCGACGTTCCATACACCGCCGCCGCCCATCGATTCGCCTTTCAGATAGATCCTGTCTTCGTCAATATTGAACCGTTGTTTTGCCAACGCTATACAGCGAAGAATGTCCTTGTCGCCGATCCCCATATAGCTTGTGTTGCCCCGTCCGTGGGGTTCGATAGCAATCACCGGATACGTATCGACGACACGTGTATGCCGCTGATCGATGGACCACCACTTCACGTACATCGGATTTGCGCCGTTGTATCCGTGGAGATTCACAACGAGAGGCCACTTCTGTTTTGGATTGTACTGCAGCGGAAGATATGCGCGGCAGAATTGCGGTGTGTTGTCGACGTCGTCGACGTACGTGAGTCGGACGAACCCGTTCGCGCGAGCGCTTCCTGTTTTACCGGCCTTGTCCAGCAATGCCTCTTCATATTCCATGAGCGGCGAATAGAGATTCCGGACGGCCGAGGAATCAATCTTGTCAGGATCGATTTTAAACCGATGGATGAGCATATCGGACAGCATCACGTGATGGTAGTCATGCAGAGTCGACGGATGTTTCGGCGCGCTTGACAGGAGCTCCCGTGCCTTCTTTATCGGATCGCCCTTATACCAATACATGTACGCAGTGGCAATTTCACCGCGCGTGCCTGTGCTCTGAACACGAATATCATACACTCCCTGCGGCCAACGCTTCGTATCGAATGCGATCGTTTCGCCGCGCCTGGCACGCTTTTCGGCAATCAACCTGCCGCCGGCGACGACAGCCTTCACCGAGACGCCGATTCTTTGAAGGTCCGGGTTGCGTGTTCTGTCTGTAACGACGATAAGGCGGTCAGCGGCGCCGGTGTGTTCAATGCGCGGCGTTAATTTGAATGCGTTGATGAGGGAGAATTTCTCGGGTTCAATGATGCGAAATGCAAATCCCCAGGTCCACCCGCCGTGAACGGATTTAATGAGGATGGAGTTGTCGCCTTTCACCAGAGCGACGTCGAGATGATTGTCCTCCTGGACGGCCTGATTGTCGGTCGTGCTCTCGTAGACAAGTTTTCCATTGACCCAGAGTTTGTTGCTCACATTATGCCCGAACGACATAATGATGTTTCCATCGTGTTCCCGATTCACCCTGGCATAGGCGTACGTTACCTTGTTGTTGAAGTCGCCGTTCTTCAGCACATCGAACATGTTCACATAATTGTACGGCGAATGATATTTTTTCCACGACACGGCCGCGCCGGTGGACAGTGTGTGAACCATCCCTGCCTGCGGCGAAATCCGTGTTTCGCCGTCATGGTCATACAGATAATCCGTATCGAATCCCTTCCCGTCCTGATTTGGAAATCCGGCGGCGACAAGCCACTCGCGTATAAATCCGCCGGTCGCGGTTCCCCACGGGAACCGCGTGTCGTCCTTTTGAGGAGGTTGAGCACTGAGGACATTCGCCGATAAAATCAGCAGTAATGCGAAACGCACGAATCGGGAATTTATCGGGTTCATCAGAGCATCCTTTCCGTCAATTTGTACACCGTGGGGTGGAACATCCATACGCAATCACGGGTAATGTACGGGATTTGCCCATAAATTCAAGGGGATTATTTGTTCCCGGTAAGCACACGGCCGATCTCGCCCTCCCGGACATTCTCAAGGATGATGCTCCGTTCGACGACTGTATTGACCTTATTTGGGGGCATGGGCAGCGTGACTTCGCTGACAACCATCTCGGAAAGATTCGCCTTCCGAACCCAGCCTGAGCGAAGATCCTTATAGATATCGCCCCTATAATGGGAGCTTCCGACGACGCGGATATCCATGTTCGGCATCGGCTTCATGTTCATCGTGAAGCTGCTCTCCCCCGAATCATATTCGAGCAGGGCGCATTCCTTCTCATCGACGAGGCTCAGGCCCTTGAATTCGAGCGTCACCTTTCCATTCTTGAATGTCGATCCCTTCCCGATCTTATCGCCAAGGTGGACCGGTGCCTCGCTGTGTGCGGCCGCATGGACGATCTTCTCGCCGATGTTTTTAAGATCCTGGATGCCTCGCCCACCCTCCATCCGTTCGGCGAATACGTCGCAGATGCTGTGGAAATCGATGAATGCGTTATAGACGTGATATCCTTTGTCCGGCGGGACGGGGCTGCCGTTCACATCGACGAGGTTGTTGAATTGCGCATGATCGATGCCGAACACCTGGCCCTTTTCATCGATGCCGGCGGAATTCCGGCGATACATATACTTCCAGTTTCTCATTGCGGGTAGTTCGGCTTCGGGAGCATTTGCGAGCTGAATCGTAAATTTCAGGCACGTGAATTCGTCTCCTTCTTTGCCCGAGACGGCCTGGGGGATGCATTTCAGGGACACGCGGAAGACATCCGTTCCGATGCGGTCCCCGTTCAGCGCATACGACATCATTCGCGATTCCATCGTGAAATATTGAATGTCGGAAGACCGGGCGGTTGTCAAGTCGTACGGCCCGTGAAGGGGTCCCCTGTCTGAAGCCGGGGCCGATACCGGCGATGCGATGACAAGAAGGAGGGCGATAAGCGAACTGTACAGGAGTGATTTCATAGTGAACTCCGTATGGTTAGTGAGTACATGGGTGTGGAATGCGACGCCTATCTCGACCGGGTTTTTGCAAATGCGGTGACCATATCGAGATACGCGTGCAGCGCGGATGAACCGCGTTTCGTGACGCTGCAGAGCGTCAATGGCTTTTTATTTACGAACTTTTTTTCAATCCGGACGTATCCGGCCTCTTCGAGTTTCGTCAAATGGATGCTGAGGTTTCCCTTTGTCGTATTGACTTCCTTCAGCAGCGTCGTAAAATCGATCTGATCGACAGTCGCCAGGGCGGCCATGATCGCCAGCCGGATCCGGGAATGGATGATCTCGTCGATCTTTTCATGGTCAAATGTGCTAGTCATTGGCGACCAGTTTCCATTTTTTATAGATGATGATCCCCGGCACGATCTCGAGGAGCAGGATCAACACTGCGAAGAACAGTCCCAGTTGATACTCATGGCCGAAGCGGCTCCAGAGGAGGGACATGCCGACGCCCACCCACCATCCGGCGGCGAGGAATTTCATGAACCGAAGGTCGTTGATCACCCCGGTGAGGTAATACGCGATCCCCATGCAGGCAGAGACGCATGCCATGAGGCTGCTCAATTGCAGTATACCGGTGACGAAAAACAGGATCGACGTGATGAGGATCGGGACAGCGCAGGCGGTCCACACGGCGGCGAAAATCCGCGTGGCGAACGTGTTTTTCACCCGGCTCCGATCGATGCGGTTCTGTGCGATCATGATGACCAGGATCAGCAGCGCCATCAGCACGAGCCAGACGTACGGCATCCAGGCGTATTTCCCAAGCGCATCGAGGAGAAACGTAGCCGCCATGCCGACGACGATATACACCCCGGTGGCGATATACATGATCCCGTTGTCGACGAGCGCCCTGCGGTTGTTAGCGATCATCTGTTTGACGTATTCCACGTCTTCGAATATCTGTGTGTCGTTCATGGCGCCTTCCCTTGATGAGTGTTGTTGATGCCCTTGGTTTAAAATATAAACTTGTTTGTTCCATAAGTCAATAGACGGGGAAAAAATATTTTTGTTTCACGACCCGGGTGTATTTCCGCAGGGAGGCGGCCTCTTGACAAATGCGGCAATCAGCCTCAGTAAGCAGGGTGTGTCGAAACGATCGTTGCTCGCCCTCGGCGAGTGGTTTGGCTTCTCAGCGGACAGGCTTGCCTCTATGCTGCCTATCACCGTTCGGACGATCCAGCGCTACAAGCAGACGCAGAAGTTCAATCCCGTTGTCTCTGAACACATCATCCAATTGGCTCGTCTCATGATCCGGGGAACGGAGGTGTTTGAATCGCGGGATGTTTTTCTTCGCTGGTTCACCACTCCCAATACCGCGTTTGGCGGGAAGGTCCCGAACGAATTAGTGAGCCTTCAAACGGGGACGCAGCTTTTCATGGATGAACTGACCCGTAATTTACCGTCCGCACATCATTCTATGCATTGTGCAGTGTCACCTTTCCGGAGGCGGCGAATTTTTCGATCTGTCTCCGGTGACGCAGCACATGGACAAGCGCATGTTCAAGCAGCTGTTCGAGGTTGTAGAGAGGGCCCCAGCGGACAACAATGCGAACGTTCAAGATCTCTTCATCGCTGCATTCCCATTTGCCGTGAAGCGTGTCCGAGGTATACGCGAGCATCGCGTCGATGGCTCCCGCAAACTCCTGTCGACCTATCGGTCTGCGCCCGGGTGAGGTTTTTGGAATCGAGTACCAATCCCGAATATAGTCGGCATACCCATAACCGGAATTGACGACGTGGGAAAGGATCGTCTGCACCGAACGGCAGTCGTCATCAGTGGTCTCGGTGTCGACGATTTTTCCGTACTCGGGTCCATCCACCTTTTCCACAAGCGTCTTTAATTCGACAGCCGCCCGTTCATATTCATCCATCACGGCCCCGATACCGCCGGCGCGATAGTGTTTTTCCATGTCGATCCCCGCTGTTCAGGATTATTTTTTAGCCGGCAGATGCTGGAGGACGATCGTGTCGCGCGCGACGATCTGATTTTTAAACCATCCCTGCGCGAACAGCACATTATATTTCACATCGGCCATGTCCCACTGAAATCGTGTATCACCGCGGGGGCCGGCATTCTTCGTTCTCGTCCCGAACGAGACGGTGCCGAGGTCGTTGAACAACTCGACGGAATCGCAGTTGCTGTACACCCAGACATCCTTTTTCGCAGGCTGCGTCCAGCGGTCCGTCCAGGAATGCGACACGATATGCACCATCGGGTACTCGTCGGCGGTTCTGTAGGTGCTTTGATAAAAAAAGTACGCATCCTTCTTCGTTGTATGATCGTGAAGAAGCAGTCCCTTCTGATTCATGAACGGAAGCGGATTGGAGATGCGGTCCGCCCTCGGCGACGCGAAGTCGAACGCAACCCAGACGCAGTGTCCCGGAAACTCGTCCGCTCTCGATTCTCCGAGCGACACTTTATATTCGTGTATCAGCGCGCCGTATTCCTGGGACCAGAATCCTGGCTTTTGAGCGGCGGTGTAATTCGAGTCGATCCTGAATTTTTGCTCCGTATGGTTCGTCACATGGATGTCGGCGCCGTATTCGCCGATGATGGACGCGGGCTTATACTCGCTGACCGAACCGCTGTACCACCCCGACCAGTCCTGCGGCGAATACACGTCGACGATCTTCTGGTTCGATTCATACACAAAATTGCATCCCGTCACGGGCCGTGTTTGATCTGCTGCCTTGGCGGTTTTCACCAGCGCGCTGAACACCGCATTCGACACCGCCTCGCTCGCGCCCGAGCGGTCCGATTCGTTTCCGATTCCCCACACGACGACGGAAGGATTGTTGTAGTGCTGCTCTATCATTTCGGTCAACTGCGTCCTGCAGTTTTCAAGGAAGGCCGGGTCGTCTGATGTGCTGCCGGTGAGGGGGATTTCCAGCCACAACATCATGCCGAGCTCGTCGCAGGCCTTGGTGAATTCGGGGTCGCAGGGATAATGCGCATGGCGCACGAAATTAAATCCGGCGTCTTTCATTATTCGCGCATCGGCCCGGTGCTGTTCGTTGGGAAGCGCGTATCCGAGGCCCTCCATATCCTGATGCCTGTTGATGCCCCGCAGCAAGAACTTTTTCCCGTTCAGGCTGAATGCCTGGTTGTTCGCATAGGTGAAATAACGCACGCCGAAGACACTCTCATAATCGTCCACCGCCTTGCCGTCGTAGCTGATCGTTGAATGCACCGTATAGATATTGGGATGCTTCACATCCCAATACTGCACATCGCCCATCGCCGATTCATACTGTGTGAACGCGGCCGTGCCGCCGGCTGGGATCGTTTTTTTCGATGTCAGCCTGGAGACCGACTTGTGCTGCGGATCGAGGATCTCGGTGACAAGTTCGACGTCCTTACTTTTTTTCGAATAGTTTTTCACACGCGTTTCCACAGTCAGGGATGTGGGCGCCTGACCGCCTGTTAATGGCGTATTGAACACCTTCTCGATTTTTACCGGATCGGTGACCGAGATCCACACATCGCGGTAGATCCCTCCGTAGATGGCGTAATCGAAGCTGAAGGGAAATGCCTGCTTTTCATTCTTCATCCAGGGGGCGATCTTCGGATTATTGGAATTATCGGCCCGGACCGCCAGCACGTTCGATGTGCCGAACTTGATTTGGTCGGTGATATCGAACGAAAATGCAGTGTATCCGCCCTGATGGCGGCCGACATCACGGCCGTTCACCCACACTCTCGCTTCGAGCGATACCGCTTCGAACTCGATGAAGACCCGTTTGCCCTTGTGCTGTTCTTCAATTGTAAATTCCGTCCGGTACCACGCGGGCCCGGTATACATCATCCGTTTATCCGGATCATTTTTGAAATCGAAGCGGCCCTTGAAGACGTCGAAGTGTTTGCCGTCGCTGCCGCCGTTAAAGTCGTGGGGGATTGTAACGCGCAACCAGTCTTTATCGTTGTGTGCCGGCTTGGAGGCGTTCTTCACGTCCCCTTCCTTGAATTTCCAGGCGGTGGTGTTGATGGAGAAACGAACGCGTTGTTTGGCGTGGGCATCGGGGCCGAAGCCGACGACGAGTGCGATGCACAGGAAGGATATGATCTTTGTCACGGTCAATCGTTTTTTCACAATGGCTCACTGATTAGTTTTGGGTGGTATCTGAAATATGCATCGGCCGGTCACGCTTCCTCGATATACCGGCCAACGGTGCTGCCGCAGGTCGTGCACTTTCCGTTCAGGAGCAAGCCGCTGTTGATGGTCTGGCATTCGATATCCGTTATTGTCGTCGTCTTCATGCACGTGCTGCACCACACGCTCTCAAGGAGTGTCGCCCGCACCGTCTCCGGGATCGCCTCCCACTTCGCGGCCGCCTTGCCGAGGGACTTGAGCGTTCTCTTCTGTTCCTTCTGGGCGAGCTCCGCCTTCAGTTTTAGCTCGACCGAACGGATGTCGTCGGGACGGTTCTTCCCGAACCGTTCCCTGTACGACGCCTCGATGAAGGCCGGCAAGGGCGGTTTCGCCTGTTCAAGGAGATGAGCGGCGATGCCCTCGAATTTTTTCGGATCCAGCCCCAGCTCGCGGGCCATTTCGACCTGCGCATGCGTCAGTTTATACGTGCTTCGCGCGTCGATCCATTCCTTGACCGTTTCCGGAAACACCACACGTTTTTTTTTCATAGCGATATTTTTATTTGAAATATAGGCATAAATTACTTCTTCCGCCCGTCACGGCAGCAGCTCTCCGCCTTTATCGATGGAGTCTTTCGTGAAGACTCTCGAGGGCAGCGTGATCTCACGGGCGACCTTCTTGCCGCGAAGGATCTGCAGCGCCGTCTCGACGGCCTCGCGTCCTCCCGTCGGGTATTCGAACGACGCCGCGAGGATTCCCTGCTTCACATACATTCTCCCTTCCTGCGGGAGTGCGTCGATGCCGATGAATTTCATCTTCCCGTCTCTGCCGGCGGCTTTGGCGGCAAGAAAAGCACCGTGCGCCCCAGGGTCGTTGTGCGCATACACGAGATCGATCTGCGAGAACCGGCTGAGGGCTGATTCCATTTCCTTTCGCGCGTTCGGCTCGAGCCATTTCATATCCGCTTCGAAAATAACCTCGCAGCCGCTCCCTTTTATTCCCTCTCTGAATCCGAAGTGCCGATCCTGGCCGGGAGTCGATGTCATCAATCCTTTCAACTCGACGATCTTCCCCTTGCCGCCGAGGAGTTTGGCGATCCAACGGCCCGCGGCCCTGCCGATCTTTTTGTTGTCGGCGCCGATGAAACAGGTGTAGTCGTTTCCGAGGATCCTTCGGTCGAGCACGATCACGGGGATCCCTTTTTTGTATGCGTCGCTGATGGGCTTCGTCAACGGAGCGGCCTCCTTCGGCGATACAATAATGAGGTTCACTCCCGATCTGATGAATTCATCGATATGGGCAGACTGGCGCAGATTGTCGTTCTGCGCGTCCTTGAACGTCACGCGCAGTTCGGGATGTTCGGCGGCGGCCTTTTTAATATCGGCATTCATCTGCACGCGCCACGGTTCGCCGAGATTGCATTGGCTCATCCCGATCGTAAATGCGGGAGTCTGCGGGAACGATGGTGCGGAGAACACCAGCACGTACAGCAGGATCGAAACGATTCGCATTGTCATGTCATGCGCCTTTCTTCTGGAAGAGTACAGCTGCGATGATGATGATCCCTGTCAGCATGAGCCTGGTGTCTTCACCGACGGCATTGATGCTGAGGATCTTTTCAAGATATCCGATGATGAGGATGCCGAGAATGGTGAGATGGATTCCACCCGTCCCTCCCCGAAGGCTCGTCCCGCCGATCACCACCATGGCGATGGCCGACAATTCGTACGTCGCTCCGGCCTCGGGATCGCCCTGAAGTTCCTGAGCCGCCTGGGCTATCCCGGCGGCCGCGCAGAATAGTCCGCTGAGCGCATAGGCAAGCACAGTATTCACCGGGATCGACACGCCCGAGAACCTGGCGGCCTCGTCGTTCCCTCCGATCGCATACAGTTCGCGCCCGGGCACCGTCTGAGAGAGGAAGACCCACGCGGCTAGGAGGGCGACGATCATCAGGAGCGTCACGACGGCGATGTTGTCGTCCCAGACTCGCATTCCGATGACATCGAAGATGCCGGGAACGGGAATATACACGTACGCGCCGTCGGCGCCAATGACGGCGGTGGAGATCTTCTGGCCCGATGAAATGTATTTGGCGAGGCCTCTGGCGAAGACCATCATGGCGAGTGTGGCGATGAACGGCTGCACCTTGAACCTGCCGATCGCCCCTCCGGAGATCGATCCGCAGACGGCGCCGATACACATGGTTGCACACACCGATGGGAGCGCGCCCCATCCCCATTGGATTGAAAAAAGTGAAAAACAAACGGCGCTTAAGCCAAGAAGACTACCAACCGACAGATCGATCCCGCCCGCGACAACGACGATGGTCATCGCCGCGGCGAGGATGCCGTAGACCGAGACGAGACGAAGCATGTCGCGATGTGTGTCCCAGCGGAAAAATGTGCCGTCCGCATTGAAACAGACACCGACGGCGACCACGAGCACGAGAGACAGGACGGCTCGTCCGGCCGGATTGTGCAGCAATTGGCGCATGTGGGCCCCTTCCTTGTTATTGATCACAACCCGGACATCATCCGCAGCAGCGCTTCCTGTGTGGCGAAATTCCCTTCGACCTCCCCGGCGAGCTGTCCGTTTCTCATCACAGCGATCCTGTCGGCGAGGCAGAGAAGCTCCGGGAGCTCGGACGAGATGAGAAGAATTGCGGCGCCGTCGGCCGCCATCTCACGGATGATGCCATGGATCGAGGACTTTGCGCCGATATCGATGCCCCGCGTCGGTTCGTCGAGGATGTAGACGCGCGCGTCACGGGCGAGCCACTTGGCCAGCACGATCTTCTGCTGATTCCCGCCGCTCAGGTTCGAAGCCGGCGTATCGGGGAAGGGTGCTTTGATCTCCGTTTTCCGGAAGAACGTGTTCATCAGGGCCGTTTCCCGCGCGCGTTCGAGGAACAGCAGACGGCGTATCTTCTCGGGGATCGTGAGGGAAAAATTATGCCGGCAGCTGAGGACGGGTGCAAGGCCCTCGATCTGTCGGTCTTCGGGAAGATACGCAAGTCCGGCTTTCATCCGCTCGCGGACGGAAAGCCGAGAGATCTCCTTTCCTTCGATCGCGACGCTCCCGGTGCAGCGGGGATCGAGACCGAAGATGGCCTTTGCCATCTCACTCCGGCCTGCACCGACGAGACCGGCCAGACCGACGATCTCTCCCGCGCGCACGTTCAGCGAGAGAGTGCCGAACGATCCCGGTGAGGCAAGTCCGCGTACTTCAAGGAGCGGTAGTCCGACATGATGCGATCGAGGCATCCGTGCCGCGGGATCGAGCGATCTGCCGATCATCATTCGGACAAGCGCGCCGTGCGTCGCTTCCCTGCGCGTCAGCGTTCCGATATATCTGCCGTCGCGGAGCACAGAGATCCTGTCGGCGAGATCGAACACTTCGGGCATGCGGTGCGACACATAGATGATCGTGACACCGCGTGAGCGGAGATCGGCAATGATGCCAAAGAGCCGGTTCGATTCCGTCTCGGCGAGCGAACTTGTCGGTTCGTCGAACACGAGCACCTTCGCCCCCGTCCCGATCGCCGAGGCGATCTGCACGAGCTGCCGCTGCGCGATGGAAAGCGAACGCATCGTCCTGCGAACATCGAGTTCGGGCGCGATCGCGCGAAGCAGACTCCGAGCATCGGCATGCATTGCGCCGCGATCGACGAAGATCCCGCATCGCCGGGGTGTGTGCCCGAGCAGAAGATTTTCGGCGATCGACATGTCGGGACACAAGGCGAGTTCCTGATGCACCATCCCGATACCGGACACACGCGCATCGCGCGCGGAACGGAACGCGGTACTCTTCCCGCCGACTGCGAGGGTGCCGCCGTCGGGACTGATGATGCCCGCGAGAATTTTCCCCAGCGTTGATTTTCCCGCGCCGTTTTCTCCCATCAACGCATGACATTCGCCCTCGTCGATAGTGAGCGAGACGGCATCCAACGCAACTGTCCCGACGAAGCGCTTCGTGATTTCGCGAAAACAAATCCCGGGCATTGAGGCCCTGTGTGATTGATGGAGTGGGCGTGTGAGCGATCGATGTTGTCAATATCGCGTTCCGGAACATAGGAATCAAGACGCATAGGAACCAAGACGCATAGGAATCAAGACATATAGGAATCAAGACGCTCACGTGCCCGTTGATAATACAAACGATTTTTTCTACATTGACGAATCGATATGGCGTCTTCACCGAACCTCCCTCTTCACACTTACCCGAGGAAGCATGAACGCGATCAGAACCATTCTTCTCATCCTCATCTGTTCCACGCTCGCACTGGCGGCGTCTTCGTGCCGCAAACAGCAGAATGACAACGCAAAGATCGTGATCGCCGTCATTCCGAAGGGGACGACGCACGAGTATTGGAAGTCCGTGCACGCCGGTGCGATGAAAGCGGCGCAGGAACTGGGAGTCGAGATCCTGTGGAAGGGTCCCCTGAAGGAGGACGACCGGGATGCTCAGATCTCCATTGTGGAAGACATCATCACTCGATCCGTGAAGGGCATCGTGCTCGCCCCTCTCGACGATATCGCGCTGCGCACCCCTGTTGCGGACGCGAAGCGGGCGGGCATCCCCGTGGTCGTCATCGACTCCGATTTGAAGAGCGACGACTACATTAGTTTCGTTGCGACGGACAATTATCTCGGCGGACAGATGGCGGCGCGCCATATGATCGCATTGCTTAAGGGCACGGGGAAGATCGTCGTGCTCCGCTGCCACGAAGGCTCGGCGAGTACGACGAAGCGCGAACAGGGCTTCCTCGATGAGATCGCATCGGCAAAGGGCATCGAGGTGGTCAGCTCCAATCAATACAGCGGCGCCACGGTGGAGACAGCCTACCGCGCGAGCGAGAATCTCCTGGCGCCTTATAAGACCGGACCCGGCACGCTCCGCATCGACGGCATCTTCTGTCCGAATGAATCGTCGACGTTCGGCATGCTGCGCGCGCTGCAGGACGGCGGTTTTGTGGGCCGCGTTCGCTTCGTCGGATTCGACAGCTCGACGAAGCTCGCCGAGGCCTTGGAAAAGGGCGAGATCGACGCGCTTATCCTGCAGAATCCCTTTTTCATGGGATATACCGGCGTCAAGACGGTCGTCGCCAATATCAAAGGCGAGACGGTGGAGAGGAAGATCGACACCGGCGTGACGCTTGTGTCGAAGGCAAACATGAACGAGCCCGCCATCCGCGAATTGCTTCAGCCGGACCTCTCGCGATGGCTTCAGTAACGCCTTCCGGCCCCGCCCCCTCGCTCCGGATGCGGAACATACGCAAATCGTTCGGAGCGACTCCGGCACTCGACGGCGTCGATTTCGATCTCGAGCCGGGCCAGGTGCACGCGCTCGTCGGCGAGAACGGCGCCGGCAAGAGCACGCTCATGAAGATCCTCTCGGGGGCGATCGCCGCCGACAGCGGCACGATCGAGCTGCTCGGCGCCCCATTCCATCCGCGCACCCCGTTCGATGCCCGGCGGGCCGGCATCGCGATGATCTATCAGGAACTCGCCCTCGCACCCCATCTCTCCGTTGCGGACAACATCGTGCTCGGCATGGAACCGCACCAGTACGGCGTGCTTCGCGGCGCGGTCATCCGCCGGAAGGCCCACGACGCACTCGCCCAGCTGGGCCACGAGAATATTCCTCTCGACGCGAAAGCGGGCACACTGCCTCTGGCGCTGCAGCAGGTCATCGAGATAGCACGCGCACTCGCCACAGGATGTTCGGTCCTCGTTCTCGACGAACCCACGAGCTCACTCTCGCGGGAGGATGTGGACCGGCTCTTCGGAATGATCCGCCGGCTCAAGGCAGGCGGCACGTCCATCGTCTACATCTCGCATTTTCTCGAAGAGGTACAGGAGATCTCGGACCGGTTCACGGTGCTGCGCGACGGCCGCACGGTGGGCGGCGGCATGACCGGCGGAACGGGCACAAGCGAGATCGTCAGGCTCATGATCGGCCGGTCGATCGATCAATTGTATCCCCGGTCACTCCATGAACGCGGTGAGGTGCTCCTGTCCGTCGACGATCTTCAGGGCATGCATAAGCCGCAGGCGGCGACGTTCACGCTTCATCGCGGCGAAGTGCTCGGCATCGCGGGACTGCTCGGCGCGGGCCGCACGGAACTGCTCCGCGCGATCTTCGGTCTCGACGCCATTAAGCATGGAGCCATTCGTGTCGGATCCACCGCCGCGGATTCATCACGGCCGATGAGAGCAGGGCACACGAGCGAGTATACATCGCCGATGGTGCGGTGGACGCAGAGCATCGGCATGGTGAGCGAGAACAGAAGCAGCGAGGGACTCGCACTGCACTTGTCCATCGCCGACAACATCGCGATGAATCTGCGGCGCGACGCGTCACGATTCGGTATCATCTCGCCCCGCCGCCTCCTGCGATCGGCCGAGGAGTCGATGCGCCTGCTCGGGATCCGCGCAGACTCGGCATCGCAGCGGGTGGAGACACTCTCGGGAGGCAATCAGCAGAAGGTGGCCCTCGCACGACTCCTTCATGAAGACGTCGACATCGTGATCCTCGACGAACCCACGCGGGGCATCGACGTCGCAAGCAAGTCCGTCATCTACACGCTCATCGACAGGCTCGCCGCGGGCGATCCGGCGCGGGGCGTAAAACCGCGCGGGGTGCTCGTCGTCAGCAGTTATCTTCCGGAACTGCTCGGCATGTGCGATTCGATCGCCGTGATGTGCCGGGGAGTGCTGGGCCCGGTTCATCCGACATCATCGATCGATCAGCACAGTCTCCTCGAAGAAGCCGTCGGCACGGGGACAACAGGAAGAAGCGAATGAAATGGAGTATTCCGCACAAAGGATTGAACGAATGAAAAAGATTTCCGGACTGGTAAACACGCTCGCGCCATTTTTCGGCCTCACTGCGATCTATCTTCTCTTCATGGCGATGGGTCCGGCAAGCTTTTCCTCCCCGCACAATCTCGAGACGATCCTGCGGCAGACGGCCATCGTCGGCACCGCGGCCCTTGGCATGACGCTCGTCATCATCGCCGGCGG
>JAVBYH010000407.1 GCA_030824175.1 Bacteroidota bacterium
TTCATTCTCGCGGAAGGCCTCGATGACGCGGAGGCGCTTCAGATGATCGGCCTTCTTCTGTGCGGGCATGTCGCCCTTCACTTCGGCGCGGAGCTTTGCCGACAGGAACTCGACATCGACGCGTTTCAGCAGTTCCTTGATCGCCTCGCCGCCGATCTTCGCGACGAACTTGCGCGGATCGTCGTCCTCGAGGTCCTTGTTCTTCTCCGGCAGCGTGTTGAGGATCTCGAAATACTGGTCCTCGGTGATAAGGTCCTTTTCCTGGAGACCGGTGGAGCCCGGGTTGATCACCACGTACGATTCGTAGTAGATGATGCGTTCGAGGTCCTTGTTCGTAATGCCGAGCACGTAGCCGATCTTCGACGGCAGCGAACGGAAATACCAGATGTGCACGACGGGCACGGCGAGGCCGATGTGGCCCATGCGCTCGCGCCGCACGCTTTTCTGCGTGACCTCGACGCCGCACCGGTCGCAGATGATGCCCTTGTACCGGATGCGCTTGTACTTGCCGCAATGGCATTCCCAATCGCGCGTCGGCCCGAAGATCTTCTCGCAGAACAGACCGTCCTTCTCCGGACGGAACGACCGGTAGTTGATCGTTTCGGGCTTCGTCACCTCGCCATAGGAGCGCGACAGGATCGCATCGGAGGATGCGAGGCTGATTGTGATCCGTGTGTAATTTTTCTTCGCGTGTGAATCAAATGTTGTATAAGGCATACGCCTGTCTCCATTGTCAATCAATTTTAATCTCAAGACCCAATCCCTGCAGTTCGCGCACAAGCACGTTGAAGGACTCGGGAATATTGGATTCGGGGAGGTTGTCGCCCTTGACGATCGCCTCGTACACCTTTGCACGACCGACGACGTCGTCCGACTTCACCGTCAGCATTTCCTGGAGCACATGGCTTGCGCCGTAGCCCTGGAGGGCCCAGACTTCCATTTCTCCGAAACGCTGCCCGCCGAACTGCGCCTTGCCGCCGAGCGGCTGCTGCGTGATAAGCGAGTACGGTCCGATGGACCGGGCATGGATCTTATCGTCGACAAGGTGAGAGAGCTTCAGGATGTAGATGATGCCGCAGGTGACTTCCTGATCGAACTTCTCGCCGGTGCGTCCGTCGAACAGCACGCTCTTCGAATCCGGGTTGAGCTGCGCGCGCTTGAGTTCCTCCTGCACATCCTCCCAGCTTGCGCCGTCGAAGATGGGTGTGGAGTATTTCACGCCGAGCGCCTTGCCGGCCCATCCGAGGGCCGTTTCGAACAGCTGACCGAGGTTCATACGGCTCGGCACGCCGAGCGGGTTCAAGACGATGTCCACGGGGCGTCCGTCGGGCATGAACGGCATGTCTTCCTGCGGCACGATGGCCGCAACGACGCCCTTGTTGCCGTGGCGTCCCGCCATTTTGTCGCCGACGGAGAGTTTGCGTTTCTTCGCCACGTACACCTTGGCAAGCTGTACGATGCCCGGCGGCAGTTCGTCGCCGAGCGTGATCTTGTTCTTTTCGTGCTTGTAGGCTTCCTCGAGGTGGTTGAGCGTCTCGAAGTAATTGTCGTAGATCTTCTGGATAAGCGTGTTCTTGCGTTTCTCGTCCACCCAGTCGGCGCGGTAGTTGAGATTCGCGAGGTTTGCATTGTCGGCGAACGTGTCTTCCTTGAACATGACGCCGCTGCGGTACACGACATTGCCGTCGGTGTCGCGCACGCCGGTGGACTTCTCCTCGGCGAGGAGCAGGCCGAGCTTGCGGCTGAGCTTCTCGAAGTGGTCCTGGATCTGCTTCTTGTGGTCACGCTCGAGCTGGTCGAGGCGCTTCTTGTCGTCCTTCTTCGTATCCGCATCCTTCTTCTTGCGGCTGAAGAGCTTCGTGGAAATGACGATGCCCTTCATGCCCGGAGGCGCTTTCAGGGAGGCGTCCTTCACGTCGCCGGCCTTGTCGCCGAAGATCGCCTTGAGGAGCTTCTCTTCCGGCGTCGGATCGGTCTCGCCCTTCGGCGTGATCTTGCCGATGAGGATGTCGCCTTCCTTCACTTCTGCGCCGATGCGGATGATGCCGTTCTCGTCGAGGTCCTTCGTGGCCTCCTCGCTGACGTTGGGGATTTCGCGCGTCAGTTCCTCTTCGCCGCGTTTCGTGTCACGCACCTGGAGTTCGAATTCCTCGATGTGGACGCTTGTATAGACGTCTTCGGAGACGATGCGTTCATTGATGATGATGGCATCTTCGAAGTTGTACCCGCGCCACGGCATGAATGCGACCATGACGTTCTGGCCGAGTGCCAGTTCGCCGTTCTGTGTGGCGCAGCCGTCGGCGAGCACGTCGCCCTTCTTGAAGCGCTGGCCCGGAATGACGATGGCCTTCTGGTTGATGCATGTGTCCTGGTTGGTGCGGAAAAACTTTATCAGACGATACTCGACGCGGCGCTTGTCCTCGAAGCTGATGAGGGCCTCGATGTTCGTCTCCTCGATGTCGTAGAGGACGACGATCTTCTCGCCCGACACGTTCTCGACGACGCCTGAGCGTTCGGCGATGACGCACGTGCGCGAGTCGCGCGCGACTTTTTCTTCAAGTCCCGTGCCCACCACGGGGGCGTGGGGCCTGAGGAGCGGAACCGCCTGGCGCTGCATGTTCGAGCCCATAAGGGCGCGGTTCGCATCGTCGTGTTCGAGGAACGGGATGAGCGCGGCGGCAGCGCTGACGATCTGCGTCGGCGCGATGTCCATATAGTTCAGCTCATCGGGATTGCGGACGACGAAGTCCCCGCGATGGAGGGCCGTGACGCGGTCAGCGGTGATGCGTCCCTTGTCGTCCATGGGCGTGTTGGCCTGGGCGATTGTGAATTCGTCTTCCTGTTCCGCATTGAGATAATCGATGTCGAGCGTCGCTTTGCCTTTTTTCACCTGGCGGTACGGCGTTTCGATGAAGCCGTATTCGTTCACGCGGGCGTGGATGCAGAGCGATGAGATAAGACCGATGTTCGGACCTTCAGGCGTCTCGATGGGGCAGAGACGGCCGTAATGCGTATAGTGCACGTCGCGCACCTCGAAGCCGGCGCGTTCGCGCGTGAGGCCGCCCGGTCCAAGGGCCGACATGCGGCGCTTGTTCGTGAGCTCGGCCAGCGGATTCGTCTGGTCCATGTACTGCGACAGCTGGTTTGTGCCGAAGAATGCGTTGATAACGCTCGAGATGGTGCGGGCGTTCACGAGGTCCTGGGGCGAGAACGCCTCCTGGTCGCGGATGTTCATGCGCTCGCGGATTGTGCGGACCATGCGGCTCAGGCCGACGTTGAACTGGGCCGAGACCTGCTCGCCTACGGTCTTCACCCGGCGGTTGCCGAGGTGATCGATATCGTCGACCGATGCTTTGCCCTGCTGCATTTCGAGCAGGTAACGGATGATCGCGATGATGTCTTCCTTCGTGAGGGTCGTTGTGGCGACCGGGATATCCAATTTCAATTTCGCATTGAGCCGATGACGGCCGACATCGCCGAGATCGTAGCGTTTCGGATTGAAGAAGAGCTTGTCGATGAGGTTCTTCGCCGTATCGAGATCGGGGGCGTCGCCGCTCCGGAGCTGGCGGTAGATGGCCTCGAGGGCGTCTTCTTCGGAGTGGACGGCGTCCTTCTGGATCGTGTTGGCGATCACCGAACGGCTGCCCGATTCCTCGGATTTGAGGAGCTTGATTTTCTTGACTTCGGCCTTTTTAATCTTCTTGATGGACTCGTCGTCCATGACCGCATCCTTGTTCAGGATGATTTCGCCCGTCTTGCGGTCGACAACGTCGCCGCAGATGATGCGTCCCTTGTATTCCTTCAGGTCGACGTCGGCGAGCTTCACTTCCTCGACGAGGTCGAAGAGGCCCATGATCTCGTCGTCGGAGGAGTATCCGAGCGCGCGCAGGAGCGTCGTGACGGGGAATTTCTTCTTCCTGTCGATGTACGCGTACATGACGTTCGAGATGTCCGTCGTGAACTCGACCCACGACCCGCGGAACGGAATGATGCGCGCCGAGAAGATCGGCGTGCCGTTCGGGTGGAAGGACTCGCTGAAAAACACGCCAGGCGAGCGGTGGAGCTGGCTCACGATGACGCGTTCGGCGCCGTTGATGATGAACGTGCCGCGGTCTGTCATGTACGGCAGGTTGCCAAGGTACACGACCTCCTCGATCGTATCGGAATACCCCTCGCCCGTTTCCGCCTTCGTCGACAGTCGCAGCTTCGCCTTCAGGGGAACGGCGAACGTGAGTCCGCGTTCCTGGCATTCGCGCACGGTATATTTCGGCTTCTCCACGTAATACTCGACGAACTCGAGGAGGAAATTCTCTCTCGTGTCCATGATGGGGAAGTTCATCAAAAATACCTGCTGCAGTCCCTTGTTCTTCCGTTTGTGCGGAGGGATGCGTTCCTGAAGAAAATGCTCGAACGATTCGATCTGCACATTCAGCAAATCTGGATAATCGACTACGGTGGGAATTTTTGCGAATGAATAACGCGAAGTGCGGGGATCCAATGTAGTACTGGATTGGCTTTTCAAGTCAACCGCTCCTTAAGGTCACGAGACCTTAGAATTGTGAAAAAATCTTGGCTGTCAAAGATCGGAAACCCGCAACCACAGGTCTCCGAGAAAATAATACACAAGCCGATAATGCTCGTTCTCTAACGAAGAGTCATTACCGGCTTGTGTGTTCAGAATTTTTTGTCGCGAGTAGCGTAACTACGCAACATACGTTCCTTCAAAAAAGTTCTCGATAATAGAAACAGACACTGGAGGGGAATTACTTCAATTCCACTTTGGCGCCGGCTTCTTCGAGTTCCTTCTTTAATTTATCGGCATCGGCCTTGTTCAAGCCTTCTTTGACCACTTTGGGTGCGCCGTCGACGAGGTCTTTGGCTTCTTTCAAGCCGAGGCCTGTTGCCGCACGGACAACCTTAATGACGTTGATCTTCGATGCGCCGCCGTCTTTGAGCTCGACGGTGAATTCGGTCTGGGCTTCGGCTGCCGGAGCTGCCGGGCCTGCGGCTGCAACCGCCGCAACGGGGGCTGCTGCTGTGACGCCGAATTTCTCTTCGAGGGCTTTTTTGAGTTCGACCGCTTCGAGAAGCGTCAATTTTTCAATTTTTTCGACAATTTCTGCGACTGCTGACATTGTTGTGTCTCCTTAAGGGTAATTGATCTATTTGCAATTTGTCTGTTAAGCGGCTTTCTGCTGCTCGATCGCTTCGATCGTGCCGACGAGGTCGCGCATGACAGCGTTGAGCGTGCCGACGATCCCGCTGACGGGGGCGTCGAGACTTCCGAGAATGCTCGCAATGAGTTCCGGGCGTGAGGGGATCTTGGCCAATTCGGGCAGTTTCGCGCCGTCGTAGACCTGACCCTCGAGCACACAGAGCTTGGAAATGAGTTTTTCGTTCTTCTCCTTGAACTTCTGGAGGATCTTAGCCGGTGCAGCGGCGTCTGCGTACGCAAATGCAATGGCGGTGGCGCCTTTGAGCGTCGGATACACTGTCTCGTATCCGCCGACCTGCTCCAACGCTTTTTTTGCAAGTGTGTTCTTGACGACTAAATATTCAATCCCGGACTTGCGGAACTCGCTTCGAAGAACTGTGATCTTCTCGACAGAAATTCCGGTAAAGTCGGTAAAGAACATTCCCTGCGCCCTGGCGAATTTCTCCTGAAGCGAGGCGATAGCTTGTTCTTTTTCTGACCGTGTCATTGGTAACTATGCGTGTGTGCCGATGATGAGAAGCTCCCGTTCGTCACGGGCACCATTCGGCGATGAGTATATGAGTGCGTAATTTTTGTGTGTCGTCTTACATCTGTACAACAGAGCGATCGATGTGCACGCCGGGTCCCATTGTCGTCGAAATGGAGATGCTTTTCACATACTGCCCCTTCGAGGATGACGGCTTCATTTTTGCGATCGTGGCGAGGAACGCCTTGATGTTTTCGACTAATTTTTGTTTTTCGAAGTTGGCTTTTCCCACTGTGGCGTGAACGACGCCCGCTTTGTCGACGCGGAACTCGATCTTACCGGCCTTCACTTCTTTCACTGCGGAGGCGACATCGGCCGTGACCGTGCCGCTTTTGGGGTTCGGCATTAAGCCGCGGGGTCCGAGGATCTTGCCGAGTTTGCCGAGTTCGACCATCACGTCCGGTGTGGCAACGATGACATCGACATCAGCCCAGCCCGCCTTGATCTTGTCCAGATATTCCTGAAAACCGGCATAATCAGCACCGGCGGCTTTCGCCTCTTCGTCCTTGGGGGACTTGGCGATCACGAGGACGCGAACGTCCTTGCCGATACCGTGCGGGAGGGCGACGGTGCCGCGGATGGCCTGATCGGCCTTCTTGGGATCGACGCCGAGGCGCACTGCAATATCCATGGCTTCGGAGAATTTCGCCGACGCCGTTGTCTGTGCAAGAGCGACGGCTTCGTCGATGGTCGCGTACATTTTCTTCGCGTCCACCTTTTTTGCAACTGCTTTAAAGCGTTTTGACTGTTTCATTGTATTCGTCCTTGTTTCGGAGTAAGTGGTGCAAGCGCAGCGCATCCGCCGTCATGACGGGACGCGGCTCCCACGTGAGACAATTATGCTTCGACGGTAATGCCGAGGCTCTTCGCAGTGCCTTCGATCATCCGCATGGCGGCTTCGACGCTGCCGGCGTTCAGATCGGGCATTTTCAGTGTGGCGATTTCCTGGACCTGCATGCGCGTGACCTTGCCCACCTTGTTGCGGTTCGGTTCGCCCGATCCCTTGGGGAGCTTGGCGGCCTTCAGCAGCAGCACGGCGGCCGGCGGAGTCTTCGTGATGAACGTGAACGACTTGTCGGAATAGACCGTGATGACGACCGGAATGATCATTCCGTTCTCTTTTTGGGTCTTCGCGTTGAACTGCTTGCAGAACTCCATGATGTTGACGCCCTTTTGACCAAGCGCAGGGCCGACCGGAGGGGCGGGATTCGCAGCGCCGGCGGGAATCTGAAGCTTCACGTACCCGGTTATCTTTTTTGCCATAACATTCTCGAGTTAAAATTTGTTGTAACAGCTATTATTTTTCAATTTCGACCTGGCCGAAGTCCAGTTCCACCGGAGTCTTGCGGCCGAAGATGCTCACCATCACCTTGAGCTTCAATTTTTCTTCATTCACTTCCTGCACAAAGCCCGTGAAGCTGTTGAACGGACCGCTGATGACCTTTACCGGCTCGCCGATATGGAAGGGCACTTCGATCTGCTCGCCCGATTCGTTCTTCTCCTGGATGCGTCCGATGAGACGCTTCACTTCGTCCGGCTGGAGGGGCTGCGGCTTGTCTTTCGTTCCCACAAAACTCAGCACCGACGGGGTGTTGAGGATCAGGTGCTTCGTCTTCTCGTCCAGCACGGCTTCGACAAGGATGTAGCCGGGGAAAAAGTTCTTCGTCTTGCTCTTCTTCTTGCCGTCCTTCACCTCGAACACTTTTTCCTCTGGAACGAGGACGCGCGTAATGCGGTCCTGCAGGTTGAGCTGTATCGACTCGTTGTCGATGGCCAGCTTCACCTTGTTCTCGTGTCCGGAATACGTGCGGACGACATACCATTTATGTTGTGAAGTTTTTTCCACTCGTTAAAAGATCCCCTGCAACGCTTTGCTGACGACGGTGTCGACGACGTACACAAACGCGGAAATCAGGAAACAGACGACAAGCACAACCATCGTCGATTCGCGAAGTTCCTGCTGAGTGGGCCATGTGACCTTGCCCATCTCTTTGATGACGTCCTCGAAAAAATTAATGATTTTATCTTTCATCGGAAGAATTCTTTCGGATGCCTGATTGTGTGGTGGTAGCACGTGTGGAGGGACTCGAACCCCCAACCAACGGTTTTGGAGACCGCTACTCTACCAATTGAGCTACACACGTACAGAAAATTACTTCGTTTCCTTGTGGATGACGTGCTTATTGCAGCGTCGGCAGTATTTTTTGTATTCCACGCGACCCGTCTGCTTCTTCTTGTTCTTCGTGGTCGTGTAATTGCGTTCTTTGCACGTCGTGCATTCCAGCGTGATGATGTCTCTCATGATGCGTCTCCAAAAGAATAGAAACAACCGGACGGCCCAAAGTGGTCATCCGGTTAACCGTGTGTTGAGCGGGAGACGGGACTCGAACCCGCGACCAACAGCTTGGAAGGCTGTGACTCTACCAACTGAGTTACTCCCGCGTAACTCTTTCTGCAGCGCACACCAAATACCGCATGCGTGTGTGTCCTGTGAGCTTGCAATCGGGATTGAACCGATGACCTCTTCCTTACCAAGGAAGTGCTCTACCAACTGAGCTATGCAAGCATCGCTTACAGCGTGTAACCCACAACCGCAAGATCCTTTGTGGGTAGGGAAGGATTCGAACCTCCGAAGGCATGAGCCGTCAGATTTACAGTCTGATGCGTTTAACCACTTCGCTACCTACCCAACGTGAGCTGGCAATCGGACTCGAACCGATGACCTGCTGATTACAAGTCAGCTGCTCTACCAGCTGAGCTACGCCAGCATTTCACGATTTCCTCAAAACGGTGCGGAATCGCCGTTTCGGGCCGATCCTCTTACGAACTACACACCGCCAGAGCCAATAAATATACTAATTTTTTTTGTAATGTCAACATTCTTTTTTCAAAATTCTCCATTTTTTTTCGGCCGCCCCGATCGGGTCACTTCCGCGCGAAGCTTACGAGGAGACCGCCGATGCCGATGAGGACCATAATCACGGACTGGACCATCGTCTTGTACGCCACGTCCGCACCCTGGAGGGAGGAAATGAAGAACCAGACGCCGCCGGCGAGCAGGAGCGTGTAGATGCCGATCATGATCTTTCGGGCGTCGGCGTTCGCCTTCGGCGTATCGATCGCGAACGCCCGGTTATAGGCCAGCAGTCCGATCGCCCCGACGATGTCGAGCGCCACGAAGATGAGCCAGAACGTGCGCGACACCGAGGCCGCCTCGGCCGTGTGCAGGACGGGCTTGAGCATGGCCTCGTACATGACGCCGCCGAGGTTCGAGCCGATGAGGCTGCCGATGACGCCGTAGAGAAATGCATATCCCATGTAAATGGCCTTTTTATCCGCGGGGGCCACGAGACCGACGTAGCTGTAATACTTCGGATGCGCCGTCATCTCCCCCATCGAGAACACGGCGATACCGGCAATGAACACCCAGATGTTGCCGGCAAACGCCAGCAGCAGGAAGCCGAGTGCGCCGATGAACATGCCCGCGATCATTGTAGGCAGCGGACGGATGTTCTTCACGATGCGGCTCACAAGCACCTGGAGCAGGATGATGATGCCCGCGTTGATGACAGTGACATGCTCCGCCCCGAAATCCAGCGGCACGCCGAAGGAATTGAAGAAGGCGTTCACCGGCGTCGCGTCGATGAAATCGCGGAGGAACCACAGGATCGACCCGAAATTCTGATAATACAGGATCCAGAAACCCGAATACACGAAGATCATGAGCATGAACCGGGCGTCGCCGAGCACCATGGCGGCGCTCGTGAGCACGGCCTTGAGCGTCTTCACCGGTGCGGTCCGTACGGGATCCCGGTAGATGAACACCGTGGGAATGAGCATGAGTGCGCAGTAGATGCTCGAGGCTGTAAAGACGTAACTCCACGAGAATCCCTTGAGGTAGCTCACAAGCAGCGGCGCAAGGAACGCCCCGACGTTGATCATCCAGTAATACACGCCGAAGCCGAAGCCTGAGTTCTCCTCGGTGGTGGACTGGGCGAGCGTGCCGGAGATGATCGGTTTGAAGAGTCCCGCCCCGACCGCGATGAACAGGAGGCTCGAGAACACGGCGGCGTACATGCTCATGCTGCCGGCGATGAAGTACCCTGCGGTGAGGAACGAGAAGGCGACCATGAGCATGCGCCGGTAGCCGTAGCGATCCGCCAGGGCGCCGCCCAGAATCGGCACGACGTATGTCAGTGCATAGACGATCGACTGCATGAAGCCGACCGACTGTTCCGAGAAGCCGAGGCCTCCTGCGGACACGTTATTGCTCAGATACACGGCGAGCACCGAATTCATGCCATAGTAGGCGGCGCGTTCGAAGAGTTCCATGACGTTGGCGACCCAGAACACGCGGGGAAACGATTTCAGCATCGAGGTGGAGGAAGCGTCCGCCATCAGATCACCTCTCCCATCACGACCGGCTGTTCCTTGGCTGCCGCGAGCGCGCGGAGCACCTTGTCCGCATTCTTTTTTGCCACGATGAACACGAGGCCGATGCCGTTATTGAACGCGCGCTGCATGTCGTCCTCCGGCACGCCGCCGCTCTCCTGGATGAGCTTGAAAAGGAACGGGCGCTCCCACGCATTCCAGTCGATCGCGAGGCTGCGCCCCTTGGGCAGAACGCGCATCGTGTTGCCCACGATGCCCCCGCCGGTGATGTGACTCATGCCCTTCACGAGGTCCTTCTTCGCGAGCAGCCGGATCGCCGCGAGGTATGAGCGATGCACCGCGAGCAGGGCGTCGCCGAGCGACATGTTCAGTTCGGGAATGCGTTTCTTGAGCGAGAACTTCGGGATGAGCACGTAGCGTGCGAGCGAGTATCCGTTCGTATGGAGTCCGGTGGAGGGAAGCCCGATGAGCACGTCACCCTTCACGATCTGTTTGCCGTTGACGATCTTTTTCTGGTCCACAACGCCCGTGATCATGCCGGCGACGTCGAATTCGCCTTTCGAGTAGAATCCGGGCATCTCTGCGGTCTCGCCGCCGATGAGCGAGCAGCCGTTCTCAACGCACGCCTTGGCGAACCCGTTGATCACCTGTTCGGTGATGTCCGGGGAGAGCGAGCCCGTGGCGAAATAATCCATGAAGAAGAGCGGCGACGCGCCGCACACCGCGATGTCGTTTACGCAGTGATTCACGAGGTCCTGCCCGACGGTGTCGTAGCGCTGCATCATGAAAGCGACCTTGAGCTTCGTGCCGACGCCGTCGACGCTCGAGACGAGCACGGGCTGCTTCAAGGCGGGGAAGGAGGCCTTGTAGAACGCCCCGAACATGCCGATGTCCGTGAGGACGTTCTTCGTGAACGTTCCGCGCACGGTGGATTTGATGCGCCGTACCACTTCTTCTCCGGCATCGATGTCGACGCCGGCCTTCTTGTATGTTTTTGCCATGTGTGTCGTTCCTAAGTGAGGTGCGTGGAAGATGTCATGGAATATACGAGGAAATTCCTTTTGTTGCTTAAATAGTTCTATCTGATTATATTTTTGTGACATCAACCGAAGGGATCCCGATGAAGTACGCGCTTCTCACGCCGTCGAACACGCAGGTTCGCATCAACACAATCTATTGCCTCGGACAGAATTACGCGGATCACGCGAAGGAGATGGGCGCAAGCGCTCCCTCCTCGCCGATTATTTTTCTCAAGCCGAACTCAGCCGTTATCGCAAACGGAGAAGACATCGTGCTCCCGATGATGTCGCAAAACGTGAACCACGAGGTGGAGCTCACCGTCCTCATCGGCAAAACGGGAAGACATATTCCGCGCGACCAGGCGTACGAGTACGTGGCGGGCTATGGCCTGGGGCTCGACATGACGATGCGCGACCGCCAGCTCGAGGCGAAGAAGTCCGGGCATCCGTGGACTGTTGCGAAGGGCTTCGACACCTCCGCCCCGCTCTCCCCCTTCGTGGAGGCGCGCCTTGTCGCAGACCCGCACGCGCTCGAGATCTCGCTCTCGGTGAACGGCGTGCGGCGCCAGCACGGAACGACCGCCTCGATGATCTTCCGGATCGACACGATCATCGCATACCTCTCGGGCATCTTCACGCTCATGGAAGGCGACGTCATTTACACGGGCACTCCCGAGGGCGTGGCGCAGGTGAAACCGGGCGACGAGATCGACGCATCCATCCCCGGCGTCGGCACGCTTCATCACCGCATCACATAGAGGCGGAACGCGAGCATGAAAAAATTCTTCCGAAGCCCGTCGTCAACGCGTCTGCTCATGGCGATCCGTCTTCTCCAGGTCACAAGCGCGATCGTCATCGTCGTCACGCTCATGGCGCTCATGGCCTTCCTGTTCGAGGGCTCCGCGAACGGCGGCCAGTTCCGACGCTTCGGCGACGCCGTGTGGTGGGCCGTCGTCACAGTGATCACCGGGGACTACGCCGGACTCGCCCTCACAACCACGGCCGGACACATCGTCGGCCTCGTCACGATCGTGAGCGGCATCGTGTTGATCTCGCTCTTTACCGCGACCTTTTCATCCGTCTTCATCGCACGAAAACTCAAGGAGAGCCAGGGCTTGCAGGACATCACATTCACCGGCCATCTGCTCATCTGCGGGTGGAATACACATCTTGAAGAACTGCTCTCCCTCTTCAGCAGGCAGGGCAAGCTAAAGGCGGCGCAGCAGATCGTCCTCGTGAACGACGCGCCGCCCGACAAGAACGAATCGCTCATCAGCGCGTTCCACCATCTCGACATACGATTCGTGCGCGGAGACCACACGCACGAGGCGGTCCTGCAGCGCGCGAACTGCGCCGAGGCGTCTGCCGCACTCATCCTCCCGGACAGCCTCGCCGCCCCCGGACTATTGAACGACGACAAGACGCTCCCGTGCCTGCTCACCGTGAAGAGCCTCAATGCGAAAACGAAGGCCTACTGCTACATCGTGAACCGTGAGATCCAGCGGCACATCAAACGCGCGGGCGCGGACGACGTCGTCGTAAGCGACCAGCATGTGGGCTTCTTCCTCGCCAACCAGATCCTCAATCCCGGCTCGCCGCAGGTGGCGATGGAAATGATGAACTGCGATCACGGCAACGACATGCAGACGATCCCGATCGATCCGGCGTTCTTCGGCCGGACATTCGGCGATTATTTCGTCCACTGCAAGAAGCAGTTCAACTACACGGTGCTCGGCATCGTCACGGAACAGCAGGCGATGAGCCTCAACGACATCCTCCTCCACGACACATCCGCGATCGACGCGTTCATCGAGCGGAAGTTCAAGGAGGCCGGGATCAGTGTCGACGAACGCTCCGGCGTGCGCATCACCGTTAATCCGCCCTTCGCCCATGTCCTTAAAAAGGGGGATGAAGCGGTCGTCCTCGGAACGATCGAATAATGCCAATGAAAACAATCGACATCACATTTCTCAAAAAGATCCCCATCTTCACCGGCCTGTCGGACGCGCAGCTCGCGAAGGTCATGCGCATCATGCGCGTGGAATCCGTCGATGAGGGCGCCTCGATCATCCGCGAGCACGAGCACGGCACCGACATGTTCATCCTCCTCTCGGGCGAGGTGGAGGTCTCCAAGACGCTCCTTTTGAAGATCGCGGGGCGCGGACTCGACCAGCGTGACAAGATGCTGCAAAAGCTCTCGGCCGCCGATTACGCGTTCTTCGGGGAAATGGGACTGTTCGACGAACGGAGCGAGCGCTCGGCAAGCATCATCGCGCTCACCGCATGCGACATCGCCGTCATCGCGAAAGACGACTTCTTCCGCCTCGCCGACAGCGACACGGAGCTCGGGTACAAGATCTTGCGGAACATCGTGCGCATCATCAGCGTGCGGCTCGAGAAGAACAACCGCGACGTGCTCAAGCTCACCACGGCGCTGAGCCTCGCCCTCGAACGCTGAACGCGCCCCATTCCGAGCGCAGCGAGGAATCCCCATCCGATTCCATGGGCGCTTTATTTACATTGCCCTGCAAAAGCCGTATATTTTTTATATATATGCCGCAGCTGTTCCGTTCATTATTCCAAAGAAGAACTTTTCACATGGCCGATCTTTCAAAGACCTACTCGCCGCAAGACGTCGAAGATAAAATATACCGCTACTGGGAATCGCACGACCTCTTTCACGCCCGCGTGAATCCCGACAAGACACCCTACACGATCGCCATTCCCCCGCCGAACATCACGGGCATCCTCACCATGGGGCATGTGCTGAACAATTCGCTGCAGGACGCGTTCACCCGCTGGAAGCGCATGCAGGGATTCGAAGCCTGCTGGATACCGGGCACCGACCACGCGGGCATCGCCACGCAGCACGTCGTCGAGAAGAGCCTCCGCAAAGAAGGCATCGAGCGGCGCGAGCTCGGAAGAGAGGAATTCCTGAAGCGCGTCTGGGCATGGAAGGAACAGTACGGCGGCACGATCATCCGCCAGCTGCGCAAGCTCGGCACATCGTGCGACTGGGAGCGCGAGCGCTTTACGATGGACGAGGGACTCTCCAAGGCCGTGCAGGAAGTCTTCATCCGGCTCTTCGAGAAGGACCTCATCTACCGCGGCAAGTACATCGTGAACTGGTGCCCCAAGGACCATACGGCGCTCTCGGACGACGAGGTGAATTATGTGGACTCGAGCGGGCACCTGTGGTACATCAACTATCCCGTCGAAGGCTCGGACGCGTTCGTCACGGTGGCCACCACGCGCCCCGAAACGATGCTCGGCGACAGCGCCGTCGCCGTGAATCCGAAGGACGAGCGCTACGCGCACCTCGTCGGGAAGCGCCTCGTGCTTCCGCTCACCGGCCGCACCGTGCGCGTCATCGCGGACGACTATGTAGACGCCTCGTTCGGCACCGGCGCGGTGAAGGTGACGCCGGCGCACGATCCGAACGACTATCAGATGGGCATGCGCCACGACCTCGAACAGATCATCGTCATGGACACCTCCGGCAGGATGAACGCGAACGCCCCCGCGAAATACCAGGGGCTCGACCGCTACGAATGCCGCCGCGAACTGCTGCGCGACCTCGAGAAGGCGGGACTGCTCGCGAAGACGGAGGACCATGCAAACAGCGTTGGCCACTGCTACCGTTGCGACACGGTGATCGAGCCGTACCTCTCCGACCAGTGGTTCGTGAAGATGAAACCGCTCGCCGAGCCGGCGCTGAAGGTCGTGCAGGACGGCGAGATCACGTTCTACCCCGAACGCTGGACGAAAGTGTACGAGCACTGGATGACGAACATACGCGACTGGTGCATCTCGCGCCAGCTCTGGTGGGGCCACCGCATTCCCGCGTACTACCTCCCCGACGGACGGATCGTCGTGGCGCTCTCGAAAGAGGAGGCGCTCGTGAAGGCGCAGGCCATGGACGCGTCACTGACGCTCGCAGACTTGCGGCAGGACGAGGACGTGCTCGACACGTGGTTCTCGTCGTGGCTCTGGCCCTTCTCCATCCTCAACTGGCCGGAGGAGAACGAGGATCTTAAATATTTCTATCCCACGGACACGCTCGTCACCGGTCCCGACATCATCTTCTTCTGGGTCGCGCGCATGATCATGGCGGGGCTCGAATTCCGGGGCGAGATACCGTTCAAGCATGTGTACTTCACGTCGATCATACGCGACGCGCAGGGCCGCAAAATGAGCAAGTCGCTCGGCAACTCTCCCGATCCGCTCGATGTGATCGCCACGTACGGCGCCGACGCCCTCCGCTTCACGGTGCTCTATCTGGCGCCGCTCGGACAGGA
>JAVBYH010000057.1 GCA_030824175.1 Bacteroidota bacterium
GTGATCGCGTTTGCGGTGAAATTCTGCCCCGACTGATCGGCAAGGACATTTGCGTACGCAATGTCTGCAGGAGTGAACGTGTATCCTGCCATGGACGGTGTTACCGAACCCGACCAATTATATGATACGACGATCGAATAATTTCCCGCCGGATCTGCAATAACGGTCTTCGGGGTGCCGTCCGTCCAGCTGAGCGTGGCCCCCGCGATGCCCGCATTGCCTGCGATCGTATATGTCGTCGGCGCCGCGGTATAATTCCGGGCGGTTTGATTTGCCTGAACATCGGTATAGGCGATGCCGGCCGGGGTGAATGTGTATCCCGTCAAAGACGGCGTGACGGTGCCCGTCCAGCCGAACGGAACAGTGAACGAATATGCGCCGGCACCGTCGGTTACCGTCGTCTGCGGTGTTCCGTCCGTCCAGCTCATCGTCGCGCCCGCAATCCCCGCATTTCCCGAAATCGTAAAGAGTACGGGAAGCGGCGTGAATTCATAGGCGCCGATGTCCGTCGGTCCCGAGGCGCTGCGCGCAGTTCCCGCAATGTCCGTCGTGATCGTTGCGATCGGAGTGCCGTGCGAATTCAGGTTATATGAATTGATGTTGGCCGGATCCGGTGTGAGGTCAGATGTTGAAGTAAAACCGGGATTGCCCGAATAGGACGCGGCATCCTGCGAGGTCGCCGTCCGCCATGCGGCCAGAGTGGCATAATCCCCCGAGCCTGCCGTGCCGAAAATCCCGTTAGATCCGTTCACATAGACGTCGTTGTTGTCCGACACGAAGTTCGTCAGGTTCGTCAGCTGTATGCCATAATTTTTGTTCGAGGCGTTTCCAGGAGATGACGAGCGCGCATTGAAGATGGCGTTATTCTTAAATGTTGTCACAGACGTAGCCGACCGATACAACCCCGCCGAATTGATGTTCGTCGTAACAGTTCCGCCGATATACACGGAATTATAAAATACATTAAACGTCGCCAATCCATTCAATAAGATCCCGTACACGGGATTTGCACCCGTGTAGCCGGCGTCGAGTGAAATGACATTATTATAAATGTTTGCCGTGCCGCTTCCTGAATTCCATTGAATGCCGGCCCTGTTCGTGCCGAGGCTGGTGTTACTTGTATTGATCCCATAGATCTTGTTGTTGAATATATTCGTCGTCCCAAGCACTCCATCGAGGTATATTCCTACCGAATAGGCCGATTGGGGAGTCGTCTGAAATATCTCGTTATTCGAGATTGTCAGGTTTTGGACCCGCGTATAGGCGTGAATGCCTTTGTACGAAAAATTACTGATAACATTATGATCGATGATATTATTCGTGCTGTTCTGTGTGCCGTATGGGTAAAGATAGATGCCGGTAAATGGACTCGTGGTACCCGCCGTGATGACGCAATGGTTGATCGAATTGTTATTGTTCCCCGACGAGGCCGAGCCGTCGCCGAAATAGATGACGCCGCCGCTGGCGTTGACTACTCCTTTGAACGTCGTGTTTGTGATGATGTTATTGGATGCCCCATTCGAGAATTTCAGTGCGGCAGCCGAGGTGGAACTATTCGTATTGGAAAATATCAGTGAATTCCCTCCCGTGTTCAAGCCGTCGATCGTCAAACCGATTGTTCCATTAAGACTGACGAGCGCGGATGCGGAACCGGAGACGGTCCGCGCACCGACGGGATTGATCGTGATCGAGAACGGCCCGCCGGTTCCATTGAGCCAGGCATTGAGGGCTTTCGTGCCGGTTTCAGCCGGAAGGTCCGTTATGATATTGATCGTCAGATTTCCCGTCAACTGTCCATCGTTGATGTCTTCAAAAATGCCACCCGCATTTGTCAGCGACGTATAATCGGCACCCACGGTTCCGACGGTCTTGGTGCCCGAGATCGGAGCCCCCAGGATCTTATATTTATTCGGCGAAGCCGGATGCGTGCCAATAGTATTCACATCCGTGCCGATCACGCCGGCGGGAAGCGAGCCCATATTCACTTTACCCACGGTGCTCGACTGGTCCTGTGCGACAACGTAGTAGTAGATCGAATCGCGTTCCGCGACTCCGCCAACGGCTGCATGGTCGATCGTAAAGGTCCAGGATCCGCTCGTGCCATTTCCTGTTGTCAGCACCCCGGGAGAGGACACATATGTTCCGGCGAACATTTTCTTGAAATAAATTCGCGGCACGAGGCCTCCGGTAGTGGGAACGCCCGTTTTCGCGTCGCCGATCGTTGCTGTAAGCGTCCGCGTGGGGCTC
Organism: Bacteroidota bacterium; assembly: GCA_030824175.1. GTDB lineage: Bacteria > Bacteroidota > Ignavibacteria > UBA10030 > UBA8401 > CAISDA01. Next base: position 2,248 of record JAVBYH010000057.1, read on the forward strand.
AGGAGGGCGCTTGCGAGGGCGGCATAGCTGAGCGTCGGAGCGGTCGCGTCCGGAGTGAGATAATACCGTGTGTAGACACCGGGAGAGATCGTGTTGGCATTATTAGCCACCCCGTACGCGGCTGTCGCTGCCGTGGCCGACGTGGGTGTGATGCTAGCAAAGTCTGTGGCCGATGCCCCGATGCCGATAGAATACTGGTTGGCATTCGCGGGTACTGCAGGCGATCCGTATGTAAAACTGATCAATCCGGATGTCTCCGACAGTTGCACTTGAAATGTGGAATTTGCCGTACCTGCCGTACTTTTCGGGACAGTCACGAGCCATGTCACGATGAGGATGCGGTTCGGGGCGGTGCCCGTCACCTTGTAGACGACATTTCCATTCGTTCCTGTCGCAAGATCGTCCCAATACGGTGCAATTTTAGGCAGGGTTGTCGACGAACCCAGGGAATTCACCACATCGGTTCCCGAAATCTGAGCGGCCCCCAGCGTCATCAAGCCGTTTTCGCTCACCGAAAACTGCGTATAGGGGGTTCCCGCAAACCAGAACGTAAATCCGATATTGGTGACGGCTGAGGCCGTGTTATCGGAATTCGCCCCGATCAATTGGGTTGTCGGTCCCGTCAAATCTGGCGCGAAACCAGATCTGGCATAGGTATATGTGCTTGCCGTGATGGTTTGGGCTTCGGCGCTCATTCCGGCACAGAGCAAGACTATGAAGGCATATGTTAAAACCGTTAAGAGATTTTTCATGAATCTCCTCGTTGATATTGTGTGATTAGGATGTTGACTCTCATGGGTCAAGAATACCTAAATCAACGGGATTTCACAATGGGGATATTTCTCACTTGGGGGTATTTAATCAACCATGAAGGTGAATTTTTTTCGCGCGGCAGCATCGTGTTATAGAGGCGGAGGGACAATGGGAAAATTTTATGCGGCGAAGGGGGATACAACAGGGCGTGGCGGGTGCAGCCTACATGGCTTCGGTTTCCCATGAATGCGCTGGTGCATCAAGTGCAGCCTTGATCGTGGCAGCCAGGACGGAGATGCCCGCGCTCTTGGGGACGTATGCGCATGATGGGAGCTTCTCGCCCGGTCCGCATACCTCCTCTTCCCTGTACGAGGAGAGGAAAATGATCGGCACATCCGCGAGGGCAAGGATGCATTTAGCGGCGGTAATACCGTCCATATTGGGCCCAAGATTAATATCCATGAGCACCAATTCGATATCCGGGCCACTGTCGGTCATCTCTTTGACGGCCGATTCTCCGTTTGAAACGCGGCGGACATTAAAACCGAGCGATTTCAATTGGCGCATTTGACACAACGCCACCAGATCGTGGTCCTCAACGAGAAGGATGTTTTTTTTTCGAACGGCCATATGGTATCCAGGAGAAAGAAAGAGAACGGATCGTTCGGTCATTTGAACGAATTAGCATAATTCCACCGGCAACGGCAATGGGGAAATTTCTCATTACGGGGAAATAAATGCCTCAGCAGCACGCCGGCAACATTCGTGCCGGACGGAACAGCGGTCCTATCCGAGTGTGACGAGCTTATTCTTGATCGCAAAGCGCGTCAGACCTGCGACGTCGTGCACATCGAGCCGATCCATGAGTTCGGCCCGATGCCTGTCCACGGTTTTGGCGCTCAGTTTGAGGATGCTTGCGATCTCTTTCGATGAATGCCCTTCGCCGATAAGCTGAAGGATCTCCCGCTGGCGCTGTGTGAGCAGATCGTACAGATCGGATCGATGTGTGACCCTTCCGAGGTAGTCTCGTATCACCTGTTTTGACACGACGGGGCTCAGGTACGTTTCGCCTTTCATTACGGCCTTGATCGCCACGTGTAATTCCGAGGGTGACCCGCCCTTGATTAAATATCCTGACGCACCGGATCGAAGCGCCTGCGTGACGAACTCCTCGTCCGATGATGCGGACAGAATTATGACGAGGACGTCGGGAAAATCGATGCGGATGCGTTCCACCGCCTCGAGTCCATTAAGACCGGGCATCGAGATGTCCATCAGCACGACATGCGGATTGAGTTCTTTGACAAGCCGGATAGCCTCGCGGCCGTCGTCGGCCTCGCCGACGATTTCGAAGTCACGTTCTCGTTCCAATAAGGCCCGCAAACCCGCGCGAACAAGGATGTGATCATCAGCCAGGAGCACTTTTACTGTAGTCATAGTGGTGGTAATAGGTATAATGGTATCGGTTCATCGTTCTTTCAGCGGTAGAGTAAACCGTAATGTCGTACCCTTCCCCGGTTGCGATTCGATCGTCATTTTCCCCCCGAGAGAAGTAACGCGTTCTTCCATGCCAAGCATGCCGAGCCCTTGCTTCCCTATCGGTTTTTCACGAACCTGCCGGGGATCGAATCCGTCACCGTTATCGATGATCTGCGCATGCAACACGCCTTGGTGCGTCCCAAGCGTCACCCGTACCTCGGTCGCATGCGAGTGGCGGAGAATGTTCGTCATCGATTCCTGAATGACGCGGTAGCTTGTGATCTCGATGATCGGCGGGAAGCGGCCGCTCAGATTCTCGACTGTGAATTCAGTCTTGATCTTTCCGCGCTGTCCCTGTTTGTCCACATACCACCGCACCGACGGAACGAGCCCCAGCTGGTCGAGCATCCACGGCCGAAGGTCTACCGAGAGTTCCCTCACCTGTTGGAGCAGGCGGTCCACCAGTGCGATGCATTCTTCGAGTCGGAGCGGAACGTCCGCGACATCTTCATATTCGCTGATCCCTCGAAGATTCAATTGTATTGCCGTCAAGACCTGTCCGATCTCGTCATGAAGCTCATAGGCAATCTTTCTCCGTTCCGCCTCCTGAGCCTCTATCAACCGTTGAGAGAAGCCGAGCAGCTGCTCGTTGTATTGCCGCAGCGCAAGTTCGGCGCGCTTTCGTTCCGTGATATCCGAGGACATGACGAAGATGCCTTCCGGCACCGGTACACATCGCAATTCGAACCACGCCGTGCTGCCATCGGGCCGCGTGTAATCTGTGACGGTCGTCTGCGGAATGCGATGCTCCATAACGACCCGATAGCATTCGAATGCTGCGACGGTTTGTGTTCCAGTATCCGCCTCCACCAGCCGGCGTCCGATGATGTTCTTGCGCACTCGCCCCCATTGGTCCGCCATCGCATCATTAAGGTAAAGATATGTCCATTCGAAATCAACGATCATGCAACCTTCCACCAAATTATCGAGCGTGTTCCGGAATCGGTCTTCCGATTTTTTCAGCGCCAGCGTGCGTTCGACGACCTTCTCTTCCAGAAGATCGCGCGACCGGCGTATCTCGTCCTGCATTTGCCGGTGTGCGGTAATGTCGGTAAAGATGACGGCGAACTGATCCGGCGCCGAACGGTACACAAGCACATGGTAGTGCCTGTTGACCGCCGGTGAAAAATAGTCGAGGGTCGCGGGAATGCCTGTCTGGACGACCGATCCTGCGGTGATGCTCCAGAGCGGATCATTATCCGGGGCGACCTCCCGTTTTGTGCGGCCGATGACATCCTCCCGTTTCAGCCCCGTCAATTGCTCGAAGGACGGGTTGACATCCAGATACCGATAATCGACGGGAGTGCCATCCTCGTCGTAGATGATTTCATGGAGTGCGAAGCCTTCCGTCATCAGGTTGAAGAGCGAGTGATATCGATGCTCCATCTGCCTGAGTGCTTCGGCAGCCTTTTCGTGCGCGACACGCATCCGGATGGCAGCGATGCCGTAGGCGAGGTCTTCCGCCAGTTCGTTCAACAGCATCACTTCGTCGTCGGAGAACGCGTCGGTTTCCTGTGAATAAATCGTCAACGCCCCCAGCACCGAATCGTGGATTGTAAGGGGGAGGGCAATCGACGAGGCGTATCCCCGCCGAACCGCGTCGTCGCGCCACGGCGCGAATCTCGGATCGTGGAGCATATCCCTGCAGATGTTCGGCCTGCCGGTGCGAATGGCCATGCCCGTCGGCCCCTGGCCGCGTTCTGTATCGGCCCATGAGATCCTGAGTGTTTCGAGGTAGCCGTCTTCAAATCCGGAAGACATCACGGGGCGCACCGATCGAAATGCATCCTCCTCGGCATACCCGATCCATACCATAGGATGCCGGCATTCATTCGTGATGATCCGGCAGACCTCCTCCAGATATTCGGACTCGTCTGTGGCGCGCATCATGGCCTGCCCGCTGCTGCTGATGGCCTTAAACGTTCGGTTGAGCCTGGAGAGTTCCGCCTCTTTTTTCTTGCGTTCGGTGATGTCGCGGGAGATGCCGGTGGACCCGATGATATGACCGGTTTTGTCGACCAACGGAGCCCGAACGGTTTCAAACCATACCGCTCCCTTTCGCTTGTCGACAAGCAGATCCTCGTATTTTAGTTCCTGTCCCTGTGAGGTGACAATTCGGTCTTCATCGTCGATCTTCCGTGCAATTTCGGGGTACATGAACTCGGAGATATGTTTTCCCAGCACATCCGATTCGGATAATCCGTAGAGTTCGGTCCATGCTTTATTGACGACGAGGTAGCGGCCTTCCATATCCTTCAGCCATGCCGGATCGGGGATATTGTTCAGGATTGCCCGTTGACGTTCTTCACTCTCACGGTACAGTGCTTCGGCATGCATCCGGTCGGTGATATCATGGATAAGCGAGAGCAGCATCGGCCTTCCATCGATCACGATCGGTGACGAGTCTGCTTCCACCGTTCGGATCTCACCGTTCGCCAATTTATGGGGAAACACAAACGTGTTTTGCTCATTCGTTTGAGCCTTGCGGCGGAGAGACACAACATCCTCAGGCGGAAGCTGATTGATATCCGAGATGAGCATAGTGCAGAGTGTCGCACGCGAGTAGCGGTAAAATTTTTCTGCTGCGGGATTGGCATACGTGATCGCGCCGGTGACAGGCTCGATGATGAGCATGACTGTGTGATGCCTCTCGAAGATCGAAGAAACGGCTGCATCGTGTGCTATCGACGACTGATCGGAAAAATCGTTCTTCACCATGGCAACGGTCCGATTGACTGGTTCTGTTTTTTCCTATTGATAAATGAACACACGATAGACGATAAAGTTCCTTGGGTGAGGTGACCGCGGTCATGCCAGCACTTTCACCGCCACGATGGTGAGGTCGTCGGCGAGGGGCGCGGTGCCGGCCCATTGCGCGCTGCGTTCGGCGATGATGCGCACGATTTCTTCCGCCGAACGGTCTCCTGCTTCGGCGAGCACATCCGCAACACGGTCGATCCCGTATGTGTCGTGAGCGGCATCGAACAATTCGCTCAGGCCGTCGGTCATCATCAGGAGGATGTCGCCGGGATGAACAGGCGAGACGATTGAAGCGTATGGAAAATCGTAGAACGCGCCGAGAGGCATCGCCTTCAGCACGATGTGTTCCACCGCGCGCGTTTCCTTCCTGTAGATGAGCAAGGGCGGAATGCCGGCGGAGCTGTATGTGAGCGTGGAGCCGGAGATGCGCGCGATCGACATGCACATCGTCAGCTGGTTGAGGTTCATCGTCTTTATCGAACGGTTCGCTTCGCGCATGATCGTGAGGAGGTCCGCCTCGCCCGAGAGCATAGTGAAGAGCCCCTTGCTCAGGATGACCATCATGCCCGCCTTCAGTCCGTGTCCCGTGGCATCGCCGATGACCGCCGTCATCGCGCCGTCGGGCCCGGGGAAGAAATCGTAATAGTCGCCGCCCACTTCGGTTGCCGTTCTCATGTAGCATCCGATCCCGAGGCGGTTGTGCGACGGCACCTCTTTCGGAAGCAGCGACAGTTGAAGGGTGCGCGCCGATTCGAGTTCGCGCGTTTTCCTGTCGTTCTCCGCCTCGCGAAGCCTGCTTTCGAGTTCAAGCTTCGCCGTCACCTTTTCCTGCTCGATGGCCTGCTCCGAGAGCTCCTTCACCGTCTCGAGCTGGACGAGAAGATCCTTGTTGACCGCTGCGAAATTAAGCGAGAGGTAGAGAGACATCGCGACGGTGAATGCGATCAGTCCGTAGACGAACATCTGCCGATCGCCGAACGGCGCAGGGATGAGCCCGAAATCGACGAGCAGCTGGATGACGACGAACACGATAAGCACAATGAAACCCGAGAGTATGATCGCCTCCCCCTTCTGCGCAGACGATGACCTGTCGTGCCGCATCGAGAGGATCAGGTCAAGGATTGTCACCCCGAAGAAGGCATAATTCGCCGTCGGCGACAGACCGATGGGGTCGATGAATGCGACGGCACAGGCGGCAATGAACAGCACGCAGAACAGCCGCCACCGCTTCGGCAGCACCATCGCCCCTGCCGCATATCCGGTGAGCATGCCGAAGAAGATCGCCACCGGCATGGAAAGACAGTTCAGCCTGTAGAAGAGAATGATGTCATCCGGATCCGTGGCAATGAACCGCTCGTAGCCGAAATAAGTGATGCCTGCAAATCCGAGCAGGCTGATGGCATAGAAGAGGTTTTCCCTCCGCACGGGGTAGAATGCGTAGATGATGAGATGGAGGATGAAGAGGATGAACGGGATCGTTGTGAAGACCATTTGCCGGGCCGATGTGCTTTGGAGCTGAGCCGGCAATTGCGTGAGAACCGTGTTCATATCCCTTATATAAACGACGAAACCCGGGGAGAATCCGAGACGCAGATGTTCCTTCCATTCGCGGTTCGCATAGCGTACGGCGATTACCTGGTCGCGCTTCGGCTCGATGCGCAACGCCTTCCAGAGACGGTTCTGAGACGGCCCGTATGGAACGCCGGCATCACCGATTTCGCCAAAAGAATAGAGGAGCGTGCCGTTATAGTACACATCGGAGGCGCCGAGTTGTCCGATCGACAGGGCGAGTGTGCGGTTCCAAAGGGACGAATCGACGACTGCATGGAAACGAAACCATCCGACGCTGCCGGCAACGCCGGCGGAGTCCCCAAGCCATCGCATATACGTGTCGGCCGTCGCCCATGCGTCGTCATCGAACGCTTCTGCGGCCCAGGACGGCGAATCGCCCGGTCGATAGCGCCACTGGTTGTCGAGCAGCACCGCGGGCTTGTCCGATGTGAACATCTCGGACGACAGGAGCATCTTTCCGTTCGTTATTTCGTGCAGCCAACCGAAGACGCGGATGGTCACCGTCGTATCGCGCGCCGCGTGCAATAGGATGTTCTCGAAGCGGTGATGCGTGCTGTCGACCGCTTCTTCCCACCATGATCCGGCATTCACCTTGAAGACGAGCTCCTCGCCCTCGGTGCAGGTGAGCGAGCCGGTCCATACGCTGTCCGACACGTTCGTCAACACAAAGCTGTCGGGCTTCCATCGGCCGAGCGCGTCCGAGCTGCCGGAGAGGAAGACGCGATCGGCGCGTATTCCGCGTTCTAATGCCACGCGGAACGTGACGGTGACGCACCGCGACGTCGTGTCCGTGCACGCCGGAAGGAGCAGTACGCAGCATATGAGGAGGATGATGTGTTTCATTTGGAGAAGATAACCCACGGTTCAGTTGTGGAATATACGAAGAATTTTTATTATTCCTCCACATGAATTCATCACGTGCACGGGCAATCACGTGCACGGGCTGCTACTGCTCGGCGGTGACGATCCTGATCGGTTCGACGATGCGATCGTAGCCATTCCACTGCTGAAGGATCTTCACGGACGCCTCGGTAAGCATCGTGTTCTTCTGCAGCAGCACCATGCCCAACTGTGTCCGGATGTCCTCCAGGAGCGTCATACCGGGAGCGATATGGAAGAGTGTAATATCCTGTTCCTTCCTGCCCCCCTTCGGAGACACGCTGCCGTTGAGCATGAGGTCGATGAGTCCGGTATCGTAGATGCCCTTGCGTTTGAGCATACCCTTGAGCACGTCCTTGCCGCGGAAATTCGGCGTGCTCATTTTTTCAAGATCGAGCAGGATGTGGAGGAGCCGGGCGCCGAGGGGAATATTGTTTCCCATCGTCTGGTCGGCCTCGGGCTTTCCGCTGCCGTCGTAGTTCTTGGCCTGCAGACGGATGATCTCGGCCACGCCGCTGAACTGGGGCACATCCTTTAGGAGATCGGCGGCCACGATGAAATGGTTCGCCGCCAGCGGGAACCGGTCGATCGTGTGCAGGCCGTCCTTGTTGAGCGACACCTGTACAAGGGGCGGCAGCATCGCGATCCCGATGTTGAACAGGTCGAGCGCGCGTTCCACGTCCCATCGCTCCTCGGCAGACACGCCGGGGACCATGTCGAGCATGAGCCTTCCGAGTTTGCGGACGCGTTCGGTCTGATTGGCCGCGCCGGGATTGATGTAGAACAACAGGTTGCTGAGCAGGCGGATGGATTGCGCCACCGTCCCGTCCAGCATGTCAGTCAGTGCGGCGTTCTGCCTGGCAAGCCGGAGGGTGAGATATTTATTCTCACTTATCAGGTTAAACTGGTCGACGCATTCCCGGACCAGTTGTTTGAGCGCCTCGTCGTCCCACGGTTTGTTCAAATAGCGGGCGATGCCCGACTCGTTGATGGCGCGCTGTGTATCCTCCAGGCTTGCGAAGCCGGTGAGGAGGATGCGTATCGTTTCCGCATGCGATTCCTTCACCTTTTTAAGCACGCCGACGCCGTCGAGTCCCGGCATGCGCTGATCCGAGATGACGAGCGCGAACGGGCCGTCGCGCTCCAGGACTGTCCCGATCGACAGGGAATCCGAAAGCGTCTGGATATGATAACCCTCCCGGCGCATAAGAGAAGAAAAAGATGAGAGGAGATTTTCCTCGTCATCGACATAGAGGACCTTCTTATTCGGGGCGTATGCGTCCATTGTACTGTCCTTTTCAGTATATGTGTGATTTTTTTTTCGTCCACTCTTTCACCATCGGATCCACCCTCCGATCGTGCGCCCGCTGCTGATCACCCGACTCGACGATGTCGGCGATTTGTACAATCTGCGAGAGGGCGTCCCCCCGCGTGTCGTCATGGTGTTGTTCGATCGCCGCAATGATGGTTGCGGGAAAGTTCCACAACCGGAGCAGAGCCGCGCCGATCGCTGCGTGCGAGACTGTAAAGACGCGGCTTTCGGCCTCGTGGAGCGAAATCTGCAGCGTCTTGGAAAGGGTGATGAGCTGCCTGCTTTGGTCAGGGTTCGTATTGAATCGCACGAGAAACCCGATATCAATCAGGAGGCAGACGGTATAGGCGAGAGTCGAGTCGTTAAATCCCGGCCATTCCTCGGCGATGGAGCGGCCGAGGACTGCACGGTGGACCGCGTGGCGCCAGAGATCGTCCAACTCGATTCCGCATTCCTTGATGAGCTTGTCTTCAGTATGATGATGAATGCTCATTGCAAAGATGAGGCTTTCGACATATTCGGCGCCGATGAAGCTCACGGCTTCGAGCGCAGTGGAGATCGGTTGTCGCCCAGAATAATAGATGGAATTCGAGATCCGCATGAGGCGCGCCATGAGTGCCGGCACTTTTTCAACTTCCGCGGCGAGTTCCCGAATTGTCCGCGTTTCCTTCCTGAGGATACGCTGGATTTGTTGCTGCGCTTCGGGTGGGGACGGCAATGATGAGATGCTCTGCAATATTGCGTCAAGGTGTCGGATCCGGAGCTCTTGCCGTGTGGCGATCACGCCTGCGATGATCCGCAGCATTTTTTCATCATCCCAGGGCTTCGTGATGAATTGATGGGCGACGCTGTGTGCAATGGCGTCGAAAATGATGACTTTATCCTCATATCCGCTCAACATCAACCGTGTGGAAGTCGGGCAGAGCAGCATCGCCTGGTCGAGAAACTCGATGCCGTTCATCTCCGGCATTCGCATGTCCGAGATGATCACATCGGGTGTGCGATGGGTGACGAACTCGACGGCATCGTACCCATTGTCGAAAAGGAATATGTCGTACTGCTGCCGGCGCAGCAGGCTCCGCAAGGAGGAGAGTATCGATCGTTCATCATCGACTATCACAAGGCATGGGCGGTCCCCGGTGGTCACATTCGTATTTTTCGGTCCGGTTGTCATGATTGGCGTTCGGCTTCCTCCTGTTCGAGCGGCAATGTGAGCGTGAATGTTGTGCCGACACCTACTTCGCTCTCGACGGAGATGGCGCCGTGATGTTTTTCCATGATGGTGGTGACGATCCACAGCCCAAGCCCTGTTCCCTTGCCAACCGGCTTCGTCGTGTAGAAGGGATCGAATATGCGCTTAATTGTGTCCTGGGTCATTCCCATTCCTGTATCGGTGATCATCACCCGGATCGCACCGGATGCGAGGACGGTCCGAAGCGTGATCTCTCCCTTTTCGGGAATGGCGTGTGCCGCGTTAACAAGAAGGTTCACGAACACCTGTTTGATCTCGCCGATGCTGCAGGGAATCTCGGGAAGACTCCCATACTCCTTGTGGATCGTCGTTTTGTACTTGATCTCGTTCCAGACGAGCGTCAGCGTTTCATCGAGTGTCTGATTGATGTCCGCCATCGTGAAGTCGTTCGTCGCCATATGCGAGAAGCCCCGCAGTTGGTCGACGATGCGCTTGATGCGCGACGATCCTTCGATCGTGTGTTTCATGAGTTCGGTGAAATCGCGGTCGATGAAGTCGAGGTCGAGGCGCACGCCCTCCTCCTCCAGCACATCGAGGGCGGGACGAAGGCCGGCTTGTTCCCGCGCGATGGCGCCGAAGTCCTGCCATGCCCGCAAATGGGTCCGTATCTCCTGATAGTATTCGGCGAACCGGTTGAGGTTGCTGGACACGAATGCGAGCGGATTATTGATCTCGTGGGCGATGCCTGCGGTGAGTTGACCGATGGACGCTAGTTTCTCGGATTGAACGAGGCCCGATTGCATTTGCTTGAGGCGTTGCACTGTTCGTTCGATCTCCTCGTTTTTCCGCTTCACGCTATCGAGCACCCGGTGGAGCTCCGCCTCATTCTGTTTTCGTTCCGTGATGTCGCGCATCACCATCAGAATCTTCGACCCGGCATCATCAATGAGGAGGCTGATCGTCGCTTCGACCGTCACCCAGGACCCGTCTTGCCTGCGGAAACGGAATTCCGTGGGGCGGTGGGCCATCGACCATTGGACGGCCTCGATTTCCTCCTTCACCCGTGCAAGGTCTTCCGGGTGCACCTTAGTGAAGATATGTTCGCCCTGGAGCAGGGAGGCGTCGTATCCGAGTTTAATGAGCGACGGGCTCGCGTAGAGGCAGTCACCCGTCGTCGTGAACGAGATGATGCAGTCGGCGACATTTTCCGATATCAGGCGGAACCGTTCCTCGCTCGTCCGGAGCTCTTCTTCCCTGCGCTTCTGGACGGTGATATCGTTCATCATCGTGCACAGGGCGCTCCTGCCGTTAAAGGTGATTGGATTCACGCTGATGCGGACGGGGATGATGCCTCCCGTTTTCTGCTTGTAGAGACGCTCACCGGTAACTATTTCGCGCAGGTGGGCGATCCGCGTGATGCGTTCGTCGATACTCTGTACACTTGCGGCGATGATGTCGTAGACAGTCAGTTCGAGGACTTCTTCGGCAGTGTAGCCGAGCAACTGATGAAATGATTTGTTAGCCTGGACGATCCGTCGCGATTCGACATCCATAATGTAGATACCGTCGGCGCTCTGTTCGATGATGTCCCGATAGCGCTGCTCGCTTTCCTTGAGCGCGAGATCGGCGAGTTTTCTCGTCGTGATGTTGTGGCCGATGCCGACGAGACCGATGATCGTATTACTGTCATCCCGCAGGGCGATCTTCGAGGTGAGGAGCCACTGGATGCGTCCTTCACTGTCGGTGAAGCTTTCTTCCCGGTTGATGACGGGCTCGCCGGTACGCAGCACCTGCTGGTCGTCGTGATAGAATGCGGCGGCCATGTCGGGGGGGAACAGGTCGAAATCGTCCTTCCCCAGTATTTCGGCTTCCGTGCGCTTCCCGGTGTTGCGCACATCGGTGCTGTTGGCAATGAACTTCCTGCACAGCGTGTCCTTCACATACACTGCATCGGGGATATTGTCGATCAGTGTCCGCAGCAGCGTACGTTCTTTCACGAGATCATCGTGCGCCTTCTTCTGTGCAGTCACATCCCGCACGACGCAGAGAAGGACGGGCGCGGCCTCGATGATGACGGGTGTCGCTGTCACTTCCGCGGAGAATGTCGAACGGTCCGTCCGTTGGTGCAGCCAGGGAAATGTGATGGTGCCTTCGGCGCGACACCGGCAGACGATGGTCTCGGCCAGTGCGCGTGAGTCTTCTCCATTGGGCTGGAACGCCGGCGAGAGGTCCGACGGATGTTTGCTGCAGAAATCCTCCTTCCGGGCGAACCCGAACATCCGCAGCGCGGCGGGATTGGCATCGACGAACCGGTCCGTCCCGAACACGACAACGGCATCGGTCAGTGTTTCGTACAGGATTCGGAATTTCTCCTCCGGATCCTTGAAATTCCCCGCACCGGTCTTGCCCCGTGATTCAATGGAGTTCATGGTAGTCTCTATTTCAGCGCGTACCGTACATGTGAGCCGAGTTGAACGGGCACACGATCGAGCACCTCGCGCACTTTTTTAAGGATCGCATTCGGCGTGCATGGTTTCTGGATGAATCCATCGACGCCCGCGCGATGGATGTCTGCCTTCTCATCGGGGTTGACGTATCCGCTTGTGAAGATGCACTTCGCGTCGGGATTAATCCGCTTCACGTTTTTGACAACATCGATGCCCGACATCCCCGGCAGTCCGATATCGGTGAGGACGAGCGCGATTTCATCCTGGTGCTGTTCGTATAATGCCACTGCCCGGAAGCCGTCCTCGGCGCTGTACACACGGTATCCATGGGCCTCGAGCTCCATCAGGACGATTTCGTGCAGATATTGTTCGTCCTCCACGAGGAGGATGGTTTCCGTTCCGCGTTCTACGTCCTCGGCATCCTCCGCCGGTAGCTCTGTGACGACTTCGGAGGCGAGCGGCACCGGGAACAACAGGCGGAACGTGGTGCCCCCACCGGGTTCAGAATCGACGCCCACGAATCCATGGTGGGACTGCAT
>JAVBYH010000356.1 GCA_030824175.1 Bacteroidota bacterium
TACTACGACGCGCGGCGTCACGCATTCCCCCCCCACGATCACCGAGCGTACAATTCCGTCCGCTACGACGAGCTCCGAGGCCCTCGCTCCGAGCACGACGCGTCCACCGTGCGACGCGAGATAGCCTGCCCCTCCGTCCCCGAAGAGCCGGCTGAGGCCGGCCTGCGGCAGGGCGAGAGACGCATCAGTGCGCGTGCCGAGGAACACCGTCTGCAACACCTTCACGAACATCGCCGCGGACGCAGTCTCCGGCATCTCGTTGAGCGTTCCGATACTAAGGATATCCCATAATCGCCTGCGCACCGCCGCTCCCTGCCCGGCCCGCGCGAGCCATGCATCCACCGTCATCGCCTGGAGCAGCGGATCCGTGTCGGGCTTCGACGTGAGCAGCTGCGGAACGATGCGGAGTATGGAGAGCCGGTCGGTCCACGTAAGCGAGCCGAGACCGAGGAGCGCCGCGAAGACATGGAACGGCGCCGGCAGCACGGGAGCGCGCAGCCTGTAGGCGTGCGAGGAACTGCGGAATGGAATCTCGAGGACGGATTGAAGCGCGAGCCGGTCGATTGTGCCGACGGTCCGGAGGTAGTTCAGCGTTGCATGATAACAGCCGAGCATGAGATGCTGTCCGTTGTCGACATCATCTCCGGTTTCCCTGTGACGGAAGGAATAGACGCGGCCTCCAAGGTGTCGATGCTGTTCGGCAAGAAGCACGGCATGACCGCGCGATGCAAGATCCACCGCGGCGCACAGTCCGCTGACGCCGCCGCCGACCACGAGGACGTCAGGCGACATCGATGCGCGGGGTCGGATTGTGCCACCAGACGTCGGCGGTGATCACGAGCTTCTTGAATGCGGAGAGGCGGATGCGTTTGTCATACACGTTGTAGTCGGCGCGTTCGATGTCCTGCAGGATGCGGAAATAGATCGCCTCCATGATGCGCGCCGCAAGGAACAGCGGTTTGTCGTCTTCCGAGAGGTACGTGATCGCCTTCGAAAAAAAAGAGCGGGCTCGTTCGCATTCGAACGCCATGAGGCGCCGGAAGTTCTCGTTGTATCGGTGTGCCTCGATATCCTCGTCTGTATAATCGAACCGCACGAGGTCCTCCTGGGGCAGATAGATCCGTCCCTTTTCCGCGTCCTGTGCGACGTCGCGCAGAATGTTCGTGAGCTGCAGGGCGATGCCAAGATTCACGGCATATTCCTTGGCGCCCTCATGATGGTACCCGAAGATCTCCGTGCACATCAGTCCCACCGTCGAAGCGGCGCGATAGCAGTACTCGCAGAGTTCCTCGAATGTTGTATAGCGGAATTTCACGATATCCATTTCCATTCCCTTCAGCAGATCGCGAAAGGGATGGAGGGGAATGTTGAAGCGGCGCACGGTCTGATTCAATTTGTTCAGGAGCGGATAGCGCGACACGCCGCACATAGCCTGTTCGAACTCGTACGTCCATTGACGGAGCAGGGCGTGCTTGCGGTTCTCGCTCTGTTCCTCATCCACGATATCGTCCGTCAGGCGGCACCAGGCGTACACGATATTGATGGCTTCCCGTTTCTGCTTCGGGAGCAGCAGGAACGAGTAGTAGAAATTGCTGCGCTTGTTCTTTTCGAACGAGTCGATGAGTACGAGAGGTTCCATAGTCACATAGTTAAACGGCCATTACCGCGATGCGAGTGCCTGCATTAGGACGGCTGCCTTGTCCGCGCGCGTGAGCGACGGACGCCGGGAGAGCGTGTCGTATTCCTGGCGTTCGATCATCCGCACGATGCGCATGCCTCCGTGCCAGATGAGGCGAAGTTCAAACCGGAAGCTCCACGGCACGTTCTTCAACAGCGGCTTGCCCGAAGCGAAGAGCGCTTTCGTCCTGTCGAGCTCGAAACGCATCAGGGCCCTCAGGGCATGCGACGCCGCCGGTGTGCCGAACTCGGCCCGGGTAACGCCGAACGCCCGGCAGTCCTCTTCGGGCAGATAATACCGTCCGCGCTCTGTATCAATAAACAAATCCTGCCAGAAATTTGCAAGCTGGAGGGCTGTACATATTCTATCGGATAATTCGCAATTTTGTTGCGTCGCGCAACCGAAAATCCGGAGCAGGAGCCGGCCGATGGGATCGGCCGAATGCCTGCAGTACCGGAGAAGTTCCTCGTACGTCTCAAATCCCGCATGACGCACATCCATCCTGAACGCCTCAATGAGATCGTCGAGGAGGCGCATGTCCAATCCGTACGTCCGGACAACCGCCGCAAGTTCGAGGAAGAAATCCGTGCCCGTGCGGGCGTCGACGGCCGCATGCAGCTGCCGCGACCAGTCGTCGAGCGCCGCGAGGCGCTCTTGAGCCGGCGACACCCACTCGTCGGCGATGTCGTCGCCGACGCGGGCGAATGCGTACAGCAGATGGATCGGCCGGCGATACCGCGACGGGAGAAACCGGGACGCGACGGGAAAATTCTCGTAGTGGAGCTGCGCGAGCCGGTCCGGGGGCGTATCGCTCTGTGTCCTGTGTGTCATCTGCGGCCGATGTCTGCGTGTGTGTGCTGTAGGGCGAAATGATATTTCGCCCCGTCGAATGACAGTACTATGCGTGAAACGGGGCGAAACGTCGTTTCGCCCTACATGCAAAATTATTTCTGCAACAACAATTTCTTCGTGACCGTGTACGATCCCGACCGTACCCTGCAGAGATACACGCCACTGGGGAATCCCGATGCGTTCCATTCCGCCGTATGCACGCCGGCCGCCATCATGCCCTCACCGAGCGTGGCGACTTCCCTGCCCTCCATGTCGTAGATCTTCACGGACGTCGACGATGCCGCCGGAAGCGAGAACCGGATGCGCGTCGACGGATTGAAGGGGTTGGGATAGTTCTGCTCCACGCGGAAGGATGCCGGTGTTGATGATTCCTGTGTGACGGATGTCGCCGGGGTGACGATGATCGAAAAATTGGGGGCGTTGTTCCAGGCGGTCTTCGACTTTCCCAGCCCCGTCGCATACAGTGTTGCGGTGCCCGCAGTCGCGGGTGCCGTAAAGGTGAATGTGTATGTGGCCGGAACGTTAGTGGCCTGACTCGTGACGAGTTCGCCCGAGGAGAGTTTAAGCGTGGAGGTGACGGGAGCGAGCGTGCCCCCCGAGGCGGCGATATCCACCCCGCTCTTGGTGCCGCTGCCGGCCGCGTCCGTCACGGTGACCGTGTATGTCCCGGTCGCCCCGATCTTCAATGTCGACAAACCGGCGATCAGCACGGAGACGCCCGAGGTGGGATTCGCGTTGCCATGACAGAAACAACCTTGTGTCGACGTCTTTGCCGTAGACCCCGGCACCCCGTTCGGATAGCTCACCGCCAATACCGGTATGAGCAGCAGGCTTGCTGTTACGCTGCGTACGATGTTCATATGAACTCCTGAAGATAGATTGATGAATGAAGTAAACTTCCCGCAAGATCCCCAGCACATCGGCGGCGAATCGATCCGCCGCCTTCCCGTTCACTCAAGCCCAATCTTGCCGCACCGCCTCCGTCGTTGGCTTGCGTTGCCGTCCCAGGTTCTCACATCGAAAGGAAAACAATAATCCGGGTAATTGCAACAGCCGTGAAGTATTTAAATCTTCAAGCACCGCTGTGCAGTTCCGATCGCAGCAGGGCGCGCATCCTCATCCTTGTGAAGACGAATCCCGCCCCGGCGAGTCCGAGGAGCCACCAAACCTCGCCCATCACGTCTCCCCATCCGGCATCCATCTCCATGATGCGCACGGCGGCCGTGAAGAAGTGCGTGCTCGGTACCAGTTCGGTGAACCATTGCAGCGGCAGCGGCATCGCGGTCTTCGGCCAGCTGTACCCGGAAATAAAGAAGAGCGGATACGTCGTGAACGCAATCGTCTGCAGTGCGATAATCTTCCTCGTGAAGAAGGACGAGACGAAGATGCTGATGTAGATCACCGACAGCAGGAAGAGCCCCGTGATCAGTGCAAGCGCGAACAGATTCCCGCGGACCGGCAGCGAGAACACGGTGCTGTAGACGACGCCGTAGAGCACGGCATACGAGGCGTAGAGGAGAAAATAGACGAAGGCCTTTCCGGACATCGTCGCCCACAGGCTGTTGCCCGCGGTGTGATAGAGCTCGGGAAGCGTGCCGTTCTCGCGCTCCTTGGCGATGCTTTCGGAAAGCCCGATGAGCAGCGTCTGCTGGAGGATAAGGATGAAGATCCCGGGCAGCAGGAAATCGCCGTACGTTTCGTTTGCGTTGAACACGGGCCGAACGTCGTCGCGCACGGGCTCGGAGAGCTCCTCGGCCTGCTTCAGGCTGTATCCCGCCATCTGCAGAATCTTCACGCGCGAGGAGGCGGCGTTCTTCATCGCCACGGAGGTGATCGCCTTGTTCAGATCGTTCGACGGCAGGAAGCGCGTCGTGTTCAGGAGCACTTTCACGTCCGCCCCCTGCCCCTTCTTGAGCGAGGAGGAGAAGTCCTTCGGCAGCATGACGATGCCCTGCGCGTCGAGGCGGTAGAGCCTGTCCTTCGCCGCGGCGATGTCCGGTACGACCTCCGTGACGCGGATGAGCTGATGCGCGTCAAGGTCGCGGATGAATTCCCGCGAGAGCGACGAATGATCCTCGTCGATGACGACAATCGCAACGTCGGCCTCGGTCTTGTTCCAGTACACGGAGCCGTAGATGAGCGGATAGAACAGCGGCGCGAGGATGACGATCGTGCGGATGTTCACATCGAGCAGCAGCGAGCGCGCCTCGCGGACGAACACGGCCATGAAGCCTGTGAGTTTCTTCCTCATGCGGCGCTCCCCTTCCTCTCCGCGATGTGGCGGACGATCTGCAGGCGGATGGCGACGAGCGCCACAGCAAGCGAGCCGAAGAAGAAGACCGACAGGTGGAGCACCTCGGGCAGCACGTACTTCAGCGGCGCGTCCATCTGGTAGAGCTTCAGGAAGGCGGTGAGGAACGGCGTGAACGGCATTGTCTGCGCGTACCACGCGCTGATCTTCGGCATCGCCCACACGGGAAACGTGAGGCCGCTGAAGAGGAAGGCGGGCGTCACGAGGAAGAGCGCGACCTCCGTGGCCTTCTGCTGGTCGTGCATGAGGCTCGATATGGCGAGCGCCAAAAAGAGCGACGCGGCGACGAAGTACACGAGCAGCGCGATCACGGCGATGACCGAGCCGGTGATCTCGATGCCGAAGAGCGGAAAGATGATGCCGACGATGCCGAGCGCCGTGGCCGAATGCATGCCGAAATGCGGCAGCGCCTTCCCGAAAAAGACGGCGAAGAGGCTGTCGCCCCCGGTGTCCAGGAGCTCGTTGAACGTGCCGTGCGTGAACTCGGAGCTCATCACAAGCACCCCGGCAACCATGATGATCATCTGCAGCACCATGGGCAGCATCGGCGGGATGAGATAATTGAGGTAGCTGTAGTTCGAGTTGTAGAGCACCTGCGTGTCCAGGTGGATCGGATTCACGATGTTCATCGCCTGCTTCTCGCTCATCCCCTTCGAACGCAGCTTCTTGAGCATCGCGCCCCCGGAGACCGTCTTGAGGATCGTCGACGCATCCTTCAGGATCATGTTGCCGATGATGAGGTTGAACGTGTTCTTCACGACGGTGACGGTGGCGTAGGCGCCCCCCTTCACGTCGGCCTCGAAGCGCCTGGGAATATAGAACCCCGCCTGTATCCGGCCTGACCGCATGGCCTCCTCGATCTCGTCCATCGAGTTGGCATACATCACCACGTTCATCGACGTCGTGCCTTCGACCGAACGGACGATGAGGCGCGACAGCTCGGACCGGTCGTCGTCGCAGACGGCGACGGGAAGGTCGTGGACGATGCCGTTTTTGTAGATGACCGCAAGGAGCACGAAGAGCACGATCGGCAGGCCGATGGAGAGCATGTAGAGCGTGCTCCGTTCGGTGATCCTGCGGAATTCGCGCTTCATGACGCGCACGAGCGGCGATGGAGTCTGTGGCATTGTGTGCATTTCTCCTTTGGTTACAGTGTGACATTCACGGACATGCCCGGGCGGAGGCCCTGCACGGGGACCGCGGGCCGCAGTCTCACCTCGAACGTCTTGAGGTCGAACTCGCCTTTCTGCTTCGTGGGTTTCCACGAGGCATAGTCGCCCATCGCCGCCATTGTCGTCACGACAAAATCGAACACGGTGTTGTTGAGCGCGGGCACCGCCGCCTTGAGCGTCATTCCCTTTTTGATCGCGCCGAGCTGGTCCTCGCGCACCTGGATGACGACCCAGATGTCCGTCGGGTCGAGGATTGTGAAGATCGGATATCCGCCCGCCGCCATTTCTCCTGCATCGACGATGCGCTTTGTGATCTCGCCGTCGATCCGGCTCACGATGCGGGTTTCACCGTTGTATGCCATCGCCTCGGCGTATGCATTCTCGGCCTGATGGAAGAGCGACTTGGCGCCGTCGATTTCCTCCGGGCGGGCGCCGCTCATGACCATGTCGAGCTTCGCCTTGGCCGCGTCCATCTGGTCGCGGGCGGCCTTGAACTGAAATTCGACCTGGTCGCGCTCCTGTGCGCTGACGAGACTGTCCCTGTAGACGCGCTCGATGCGTGTCCACGTCTTCTGCGCGAGCTCGAATTGCGACTGTGCCTGGTTGAAGAGCTTCTTCACCGCCTCCTTCTCCTCGGGGCGTGCGCCCTTGAGCGCCATGGCCAGTCGCGACTGGGCCGCGCCCATGACGCCGCGCGCCTGTTCGACCTTCGCGTCGATCTCCTTGCTTTCGAGCACGGCAAGGAGCTGCCCCTTTCGGACGATGTCGCCTTCACGCACGAGCACCGTGTCCACGCGGCCGGGGATCTTCGATGCAACGTCGATCTCCGTCGCATCGGCCATGCCTGTGATGACGATGGGATCGGGTGCGGCCGCCTTCACGATGAGGACGATCACGGCGACGATGACGATAAGCGCCGGTACGGCGAGGATGATTGTGTGCTTCTCGAGTTTCATTGGTCTTCTCCTTGTGCATTCCAAATGGACAGTACTTTTTCGGGCGTGCCGATCGTCGCGTAGAGCTCGGTCATAGCCTTGTAATAATCGTAGAGCGACTGTTTCCGCTCGATCAGGTTCTTCTCGTACACGAGTTCGGCGTCGATCACGTCGAGCGAGGTGCCGAGGCCGGTCTCGAAGCGGTTCTGCATGAGGCGGCGGTTCTCGGCGGCGAGCGCGATGTTTTTCTTCAGGCGCTGGTAGCGGTTGCGCGCGTTCACAAGCTCGCGGTAGTTCTTGTTAACGAGGAGGTCGATCTTCCTGCGCGTGTCGGCCTCGAGATATTCCACCTCGCGTTCGAGATGGACGGCGGATTCGAGACGGGAATATTTCTTGAACCCGTTGAACAGGTTCACGCTCAGCTGCAGGCCGACTGCCCAGCGCGGTTCGAGGATCGAGAGGTACTGGGGAAACACTTCATATTTTCCGAAGGCGGCGATCTGCGGCAGGAACTCCGAGCGCTGCACGTTGTAATTCTGCGCGGCGGCCTCGCGCTTCTCGGCGAGGATTCTGAGCACGGGGTGCTGCGTCATCGCCCCGGCCTGGTACACGGCGAGCGTATCGCCGGTGGCGCGGTACGAGAGCGTCTCGAACACCTCGAGCGGCTCATCGGGGAGCATGCCGAGCGAGGCGCGGAGAGCGATCTTCGCGAGCTCGAGCCGGTTCTGGTCGTCGAGGAGGTTCCGTTCGGCATCGGCGGCGGCGACCTCCGCGCGCATCACCTGATGCGAGGCGATGAGCCCCTCGGTGAACAGCTTCTGCGCCCTGGCCACATGACGGTTCATGCCGGCGAACACGGCCTGTCTCGTCGTCACGACGTCCGTCATGAGCACGACGGCGAGATAGTTCGTGACGGTTTCCTGCACGATCTCGTTCCGCGTCCGGCCGAGCTCGATCTCGGCCGAGCGCTGCTCGGAGGAGGCGTATTTTTTCGCGGCGAGCAATTTCCCGCCGAGGAACAACGGCTGCGTCGCGACGAACGTGCCGGTCTTGTAATCGGCCGGCTTCACCTCTTCGACGAACAGGGGGAGGCGCTTGTCGAGCGATGAGAAATTCGCCGCCGTCATCGCATCGCGCTGCGCCTGTGTGAGCGCCGGCCTGCCCTGCACAAGGCTGTAGACGTTGGCGAACTCCGTCTGCGTGCCCGCCTGCAGCGTCATCATCGCCTGACGGATCGGTCCGAGGTCGATCGTGATCGGGTCGTTCAGATGCGTGTAGCTCGCGGTGAACGTGAGCGAGGGAAGGAAGTTGCCCACGGCCTCCCTTGTGCCGTACTCCTTCTGCGTAACGCGCTCCTGGTACTGGCTGATGCGTTCATTCCTGCCGAGCGCCGTCGTTATCGCCGTCTCGAGCGTCAACGCCTGCGACATCCCCGGTTCCGGCGCCGCGAGCATCAGCGCCGCCAGCAGCGGCGCCGCATATCGCCGGCACCGCCTGTGAATATCCTGTCCGTGCATAAGTGATGATCCTTGCTGTTCGTAATAATGAATGGCCCGTCCCCCCGTCACTTCTTCACGGGATGGAGCAGGATGCCGTTCTTGATGATGAATTTCAGGTTCTGCCTGACTTTGTTCAGGGGCAGCGCCTCGGGCTCGATCGTCCATTGCTGAAGCAGATGCCTGAACGCGCCGATGATGAAATGGCGGAACACCTTGATGTCGACGTTGGCGTTGAAGACGCGCCGCTCCACCCCCTCGCGGATGACGGACTCGGCGAGGTCGAGGAAGTCGTTGTAATGATCCTTCAGCGTGCCGACCCCCTTCATGAGGAATTGGTGGTGCTCGTTCACGAAGATGAGCGCCAGGGCCGTGTTGCCGGTGAAGATATCGAAGACGAGATCCACCGTCATGTCGAGTTTTTCAACGGGCGACATGTCGGTCCTCGGTACGAGCAGCCGCAGTTCGCCGGCCAGCTGCGACCAGAGCTGCTCCAGGATGACGACGATGATCGCCTCCTTGTTGGGATAGTAGCGGTAGATGCTGCCGGTGGCGACGCCTGCCAGCTCGGCGATCTTCGCGATCTTCGCCTGATGAAAGCCGTCCTCCGCGATCACGTCCATGCCCGCCTTGAGGATCGCCTTGCGTTTGTTCTCGTCGAGTGTGCGCATAGTGTTTTATAATGAATGATGAATCACCATTCATTATAGCAATCCGCGCATAAAAAGTCAAGTCCCATGGGGTAAAAATCACTTTTTTTTTTGAGCGGGAATCCGCTATATTGTGCGGCCGGCGCTCATGCTTTGCGCGTACCGGCCGATAGTAGGAGTAACGGAGAACGAGACACATGAATGTGGGGAACACGACAGCCAGTGTCCTGACGCAAACGGTCAAACAGGGCGATACGGCAAAAGAACAATTGGGCCTTCAGACACAGCCGCACCTCGCGTTCCTCGAGAAGCAGACGACAGCCCATGTACTGAAGATCCTCGAGCAGGTGATCGAAAAGGACAAGCCGCAGCGCGTCGACAAGGACGCCAAACAAAAGGAAAAGCGCACGCTCCGCTACACGGTGAAAGGCAACAAGGTCACCGCTATCGCGGAACCCCATATCGACACCACGATGTAAACGACAACGCCCGGTCACGCATGCATGCATGACCGGGCGCTTTGTGTACTGCGACACCTCCGCCGCTGAGCCGCCTCACTTCACCTTCACATCGATCGTCTTCTGCTTCGTCTCCTCCGTCTTCGGGAGCGTCAGCGTCAGCAGTCCGTCCGTATACTTCGCGTCGATTGCATCGGACTTGATCGCGCCGGGAATCGACACGGAGCGTTCGAACATGCCGAAGGAGCGCTCGAGACGATGATAATCCCCCTCCTTCTTCTCATACTCCGATTTTTTCTCCCCGGTGATCGTGACGATGTTATTGTTCAGCGTCACCTTCACCTCGTCCTTCTTCATCCCGGGCAGCTCGGCCTTGATCACGTACGAGTCCTTCGTCTCCGAAAAATCCACGGCCGGCGTAAACATCGCCCCTCCCATCGAGTCTTCGAACACGTCGCCATGGAAAAACTGGTCGAGCATCCGGTTCATCTCACGCTGGAAGGAATGGAGTCCCCGCGCCATCGGAAAGTCGCGGTTCCACACATCCAGCTCCGTTGCCGGGGTGCGCTTCATGAGTGCCATACGATCCTCCTGTGAGTTGGTTGTTATTGAATGGATATTGTTCTCGGCAGAAAATGCTGCTTCTTGTTGAGCGTGATCGTCAGGACGCCGAGATCGTACGCCGCGTCGACAGCCTGCTGGTCCACATCATCGGCGAGTGAAAACCTCCGGTGATATTCGATCGGCAGCGAATCGTCGAGCAGCAGCGTCGCATCCTTCTCGAAGTGCGCATCGACGGTGACCTCCACCGTCAGCACGCCTTCGTTGATCTGCGCCTTGATGTTCGCCCGGTCCGCCCCCGGCATGTCCAGGCGCACCACATACGACTGGGGCAGCTCCTGGACGTCGGCCGACGGTGTGATCCGACGCGTCGTCGGTCGGGATGTATTGTTCTCCATACCATCTCTCCTTTCATTACTGTATGACGATTGCCTTCGGTTTTGCCGCTTCCACCTTCGGAAGCACGATCGAGAGCACGCCGTCGCGGTATTCCGCGCTGACCTTCGCTCCGTCCACTTCGTAGGGCAGCTTGAACGAGCGTTCAAACCGGCCGTACGTGATCTCCTCGCGTACGCTCGCCGCGCCCTTCGGCACCTCCGGCGCCGTGCGCTCCCCGCTGATCGTGAGCACGTCGCCCAGGAGCTTGATGTCGATGGCGTCCTTCGGCACGCCGGGAATCTCGGCGACGACGTGCAGCGCGTCCTTCATGTCCGCGATGTTCACGTACGGATAGCGCGTCGTGCGCGCGACGCCCGTCTGCCAATCGAGATCGGGAAATAATGCACCGCGATCGAAAAGCGCGTCAAACGCCGAGGGTGCTGTTGGTCTTGATTCAAGTCGTACAATCATGGCTGTCTCCTTTGTGTTTGAATGTGTGTGTTTCGGTTACATCATATACATTGACAAACGGCGTGCCAATTTTTTGATCGTTGAAATCGGAAAATTTTATGGGTATTTCGGGAGGGCGTGCCCAGCGCGCTAGTCACTTTGTCACAGGCGCTGTCACTTTGTACCGCAATTGCTGAAAATTTGTCACCGCTTGTGACATTTTTTCACTCGCTGGATCGAGGAGGAGGCAGCAATATAATTTATCTGCCGTCACTTCCCACCACCGTATGTCCGGATCCTTCGAGAGAATGAGGCCGAACCCGCCCTGCATGATGAGAGAGTCGAGGAGATGAAACGAGTGCGGATACTTATCGGATCCATCCACAAATAATCTCGATTTTACATTTTATGTTTATATGACATCGCTGTCACACTATTTATGACTACTTGTCAATAAAATATTGGCAAAAGAATCATATGATCATATGACAACACCTTTGTTAAATGATGCTTATACTAATCACCGTTTCAGTTTTGTATCAGGATGGTGAGGAAGATTTGTTGGAGGGACTGGATGATTTTTCCTTAGGAGGCATAACGGTGACCATTCATACACCGTTTGTTTTACGTCATATGTTTATCAATGGAAGGGATTCTTTATGAAATTGATACATGTAATTGTTTTCCTCCTCATATTTCCATTCGCTTCTGGTCTTCGCTCACAAACGGATTCCTCGCGCGGCAAATTTCCACTCCATGTCGGCAATGTCTGGCAATACCACACATACGACTACGTCGTTGGAGGGGGTGTTAAATATACATATGGCTGGACCACAAAAGTAATCGGAGATACAGTTATGCCTGATGGAAAGAAATACTCTATCCTTCAATCGGATTTTGATACGACTTCCCTTGGCTTGCTACGTCAAGAAGGCCCATATGTCCGCTCCTATTTTCCTGATCCATATCAACGCACAGTTCGCTTTGACTTTACAACGTCACTTAATGATACCGTTTTCCTTTATCCACGGACTAATTTTGGAGACAGTATAATTTGCCGAGTTACATTTAATAATTATGTAAACGTGTTTGGAAATAAAAAACTAGCATGGGATTTTTACACATATGTTTCTTCAACATCCTCATTCATGACTCAGACTGTTGCCGACGGATTCGGGATTGTTTCAGAAAAAAGTGAAGGCGGGAATGATTGGTTTCTAACGGGGGCAATTATTAATGGGGTTAAATACGGGAACATTACTTCGGTGAAAGATCAATCCAAAGATAGACAGCCAGCCACATTTGTGCTTTCCCAAAACTACCCCAATCCTTTCAACTCTAGCACCCTCATTTCGTTCTGCTTAACTGTACCGCAGAAAGTTGAGATTGGTATTTATGATATGCTTGGTAGAAGAGTAACCGTTTTATTGAATTCGAACTTACCATCGGGTTTTCATCGTGTAAAATGGAATGGGAGGAGCGATCATGGCCAGGATCAGCCGAGTGGAGTATATTTTTTCCGTTTGGTGTGTGGGGGTATGTCCAAGCAAGTAAAAATGCTGATGATCAAATAGTGTTGGGTTCTCTGGCTAACGATTTCGACTACTAAGCTCGTAAAGGACCTGCACCTCCAAGTTATTGCCCATGCAGGGCACACCAATAAAAAAGGCACCCCGCGAGGAGTGCGTTTTTTGTAGCGTTCATGAATGTGGGGTTCATCACCCCGCATGAAAATACCCGTTTCTCTGCAGCGGATTATAGGGCGAAATGATATTTCGCCCGGCCGAACGATCGTACGAAAGTTGAACCGGGGCGAAACGCCGTTTCGCCCTACACGCTCCAATTGTGCAGTAAGGTGATGTTTAATCCATCGATTCCAGGAAGCGTTCCGCGTCGAGCGCGGCCATGCAGCCGGTGCCGGCGGCGCTGATAGCCTGGCGATAGTACGAATCCGCCACGTCGCCGGCGGCGAAGACGCCGGGAATCTCGGTGCGCGTCGAGCCGGGCTTCACGAGCAAGTATTCCTTGTCGTCCATCGGCAGGATGCCCTTGAACAGTTTCGTGTTCGGCTGGTGGCCGATCGCAACGAAGAGGCCGTCCGCGGCCACTTCCGTTATTGCACCGGTCTTCACGTTCTTCAGTTTCAATCCGGTCACGTATTTCTTCATGTCCTCCGTCTTCCCCAGCACCTCGTCGACGACGGAGTCCCACACCACGGCGACCTTCGGATTCTTCAACGCGCGGTCGCGCATGATCTTCGATCCGCGGAACTCGTCGCGTCTGTGGATGAGCGTGACCTTCGACGCGAACCGTGTGAGGAAGTTCGCCTCCTCGAGCGCCGTGTCGCCGCCGCCCACGACATAGACTTCCTTGCCGCGGTAGAAGAAGCCGTCGCATGTTGCGCATGCGCTCACGCCGTACCCCATGTACTCGCCCTCGCTCGGGATGTTCAGGAGCTTCGCGGAGGCGCCTGTGGCCACGATCACCGTCTCGCCGAAATATTCCTCGTCCTCGACGACGACCTTGAACGGGCGCTTAGAAAAATCGACGGATGTGACTTCCTTGAACTGCGATTCCGCGCCGAACTTCACGGCCTGCTCGCGGAAGAGCTCCATCAGCTCCGGTCCCATAATCCCCTTGGGGAAGCCCGGAAAATTCTCCACCTCGGTGGTGATTGTCAACTGGCCGCCGGGCTGCGTGCCCTCGAAGATGACTGGCGCGAGATTCGCCCTGCTTGCGTAAATGGCCGCTGTGAGACCGGCCGGTCCCGATCCGATGATGATGACTTTGCGATGATTCGTGCTCATGTGATTCCTTTGTTGTGCTGATTGTTGTTGATGATAAGTTCGGCGTTGCGGACGAGGCCTGCGAGCTTCGTCCGTTTCACGGGGCTCTTGGCGAAGCGGCGTGAGAATTCTTCCTGTGTCATCCCCGAGAGTTCGTCGAGGTTCGGCGTCGCGCTGCCGGGTCTCGGGAGGTATTCCGCGTACGCGGTCGGTTGCTTGAATCTGTTCCACGGGCAGACGTCCTGACAGATGTCGCAGCCGTAGATCCAGCCTTCAAAGTCCTTCGCGAGCGTCTCGTCGATCGGGCCCCGGTGCTCGATCGTCTGATACGAGATGCAGCGGCCGGCATCCACGACATACGGTTCGGTGATCGCGCCGGTCGGGCACGCGTCGATGCACGCGGTGCATGTACCGCACCAGTCTCCGATCGGCTCGTCATAGTCCAACGCCAGCGTCGAGATGATCGTGCCGAGGAACACCCACGAGCCGTACTCTTTCGTGATGATGTTGCTGTGCTTGCCCTGCCACCCGAGTCCGGCACGCGCCGCCCATGCCTTCTCCATCACCGGCCCGGTGTCCACGTAGTACCGCCCGTCGGCCTCCGGTGCTATCTGTTTGATGCGATCAAAGAGCGATTCGATTCGCGCGGTCATGCGCACATGATAGTCGTCCCCCCACGCATAGCGCGAGATCTTCCCTTCGTTTTCCGCCGGGTCGTGCGCGACAGGCGAATAATAATTCTCGGCGATCATGATGACGCTCCGTGCGCCGGGCACGAGAAGGCGCGGGTCCATGCGCTTGTCGGCGTTCTTCTCCATCCACGCCATCGAGGCATGGTTGCCGCGGCGGAGCCACTCGCGCAGGTGCGCCCCCTCCGCGTCGAGCGCGGAGGCCGGTGCAATGCCGATCTTCACGAAACCAAGGCCGAGGGCCTCATGCCTGATATTTTCAGAGACTGTCATCGATCGTCACGTAGATGTCGGCGCCGCGCACTTCAGCGGCGAGTTTTTTCAGGTGCCCGTTCGCATTCACCGATCCGCCCGACCGGAGATCGAACGTCCAGCCGTGCATCGGGCAGGTGATCACAGTGCCCTCGACGATGCTTTCGTGGAGCTTCGAGATGTGTTGGTGGGGACAG
>JAVBYH010000365.1 GCA_030824175.1 Bacteroidota bacterium
CTCGATGAAGAACGGCGCGGACGAATGCGTCGGCGGTATCGCCATGATGCTCCGCGGCGGAAACAGCCGGGAGGTTGTTCGTGCGGTGGAGGAGAAGGTCGCGGAGATCAACGGCAATAACATCCTTCCCGACGGGTTGAAGATCGTCCCCTATTACAACAGGAGCGAAATCGTGGACGCGAGCGTCGCAACGGTCACGAACGCGCTCGTCGAGGGGGGCGTGCTCGTGCTCATCGTGCTCTATGTGCTCCTGCGGAGTTTCCGCGGGAGTGTCGTCGTGCTCGTGGCCTTGCCCTTGTCGCTCCTCGTCACATTCATCGTGATGAGGCTGACCGGATTGAGCGCAAATCTCATGTCGCTCGGAGGGCTGGCGATCTCCATCGGCATGATCATCGACGCGACGATCATCCAGGTGGAGAATGTGCAGCGCCACTTAAGCGTCCCGCGGGGCGGGCAGACAGGCGCGGCGACAGTCCTGAAGGCGGTGATGGAGGTGCGCAAGCCGAGCATCTTCGGCGAGCTCATCATCGCGCTCACGTTCATTCCGATCCTCGCCCTTGAAGGGATCGAGGGGAAAATGTTCGGTCCGCTCGCGCAGACGGTGGCGATCGCATTGCTCTCGTCGATGGCGCTGTCGATCTTCGTCATCCCCGTGCTCTGCTCGATGCTCTTGAGGCCGCAGCCCGAGAAGGAGAGCGTCGTCATGAGGTATGCGAAGAAGCTGTACCTGCCGCTGCTCGACCGGGCGATGACGCGGACCACCGCGCTGCTTGTGTCAGCCGGATGCCTGCTCCTCGCGGCCCTCTTCCTCTTCACGAGGCTTGGCACGGAGTTCATTCCGACGATGGATGAGGGCGCGTTCGACATGGACGTCGCCCTGCTTCCGGGCGTGTCGCTGGCGAAGGCGATGGAGGTGAACCGGCTCGCGGCGCGGAAGATGATGGAGTTCGACGAACTGGACGTTGTCGTGTCGCGCACGGGACAGACCGGGGTGGCGATGGATACGCGCGGCGTCGACAAGACCGGGTACGTCGGCATCCTGAAACCGAGGAGCGAGTGGAAGCGCGACATCTCGCGCGAGGAGCTCACGAACGAGATGCGCGAGTCGCTCGAATCGATACCCGGCATCGGGTTCGGCTTCAGTCAGCCGATCCAGTGTCGCATCGACGAGCTCGTGGCCGGCACGAAGGCGCAGCTCATCGTGAAGCTCTTCGGGGACGACATCGGCGTGCTCACATCGAAGGCTGACGAGATGGCGCGCGTGCTCTCGACGATCGACGGGGGCACGGACCTCCTGACCGAGACGGTGTCGGGGCAGCCGTATGTGACGATCAACATCGACAGGTCCCGGATCGCCCGCTACGGGCTGAACATCCGCGACGTGCAGAACGTCATCGAGATCGCCGTCGCGGGAAAATCGGCGTCCTCGTATTACGAGGAGAACAAGCGCTTCGACATCACCGTCCGATTGCCGGAAGAGGAGAGGAACTCCGTGGAGGCGATCGGGAACATCCTCGTCCCGACGCCATCGGGGATGAACATCCCGCTCGCGCAGCTGGCTGATGTGACGACTGTCGAAGGTCCGGTCCAGATCAGCCGTCAGGACGGCGTCCGGAGGATCGGCATCGAGATGAACATCAGCGGCAGGGACATCGGGAGTTTCGTCGCCGAGGCGAAGCAGGAGTTGAGGCGGCGCGTGCAGCTGCCCGCCGGCTATTATGTGACGTGGGGGGGACAGTTCGAGAATCAGCAGCGGGCGATGAACAAGCTCATGATCGTCGGACCTGCAGCCGTCGGTGTGATCTTGCTGCTGCTGTTTATTACATTCCGGTCGGCCCGTCTTGCGACGCTCGTGCTCGCCAATCTTCCGTTCGCGATGATCGGCGGAGTGTTCGCGCTGTACATCTCGGGATCGTATCTCTCAGTTCCGGCATCCGTGGGATTCATCGTGCTCTTCGGCGTGGCGGTGCTCAACGGCGTCGTGCTCGTCTCGCACATCGCGCAGCTGCGCGAGGAGGGCATGAGCATGCACGACGCGGTGCGCACCGGGAGCCTGGACAGGCTGCGCCCCGTGCTCATGACGGCGTCGATATCGATCTTCAGTCTCATGCCGATGCTCTTCGCCGGCGGTGCAGGGTCCGAGATCCAGAAGCCGCTCGCCATCGTCGTCGTCGGCGGACTCATCACTTCGACGCTGTTCACGATGCTCATCATCCCGTCGGTGTACGGCTGGTTCGAAAAGAAGGAATCGTTTCAGCGCTGAGTGCATCCAACGATCACAGGGTGAGGTGCGGAATTTTTCCCCGGGGATTTTTTTCTCAGGCATACCAATCAGGAAAGTCGTATTATGGAATTCATACAATCGCTGCCCCTCATGCACTGGGCAGGGCGGGCGCTGCCTATCGTGATCGGCGCCGCGGGCGGATATGCCTATTACCGATTCGTGGGATGCAAAACCGGCATGTGTCCCATCACGAAAAATCCGTGGATCAGCACATTCTACGGCGCACTCATGGGGAGCATGTGGACGCACTGACGGACATGCATTCCCCGGCGCCGCACATGACAGACAATACCTATGAACCACTCGACGATCCTTCTCGTAGACGATGAGCCCGCGCAGCGCGAGATCCTCGCGGGGTACCTGAAAAAAAAAGGCAATACAATTCTGCAGGCCGGTTCCTATGCACAGGCGGTTGCCGTATTCAGGGACAATGCGGTGGATGTCGTGTTGTCGGATTACCGCATGCCGGATAAGACCGGGGCGGACCTGCTGCGCACGCTTCGGGCCATGCATCCGACGATACCGGTCGTGCTCATGACGGCATTCGGAACGATCGAGACCGCCGTGGCCGCGATGCGGGAGGGCGCCTTCGACTATCTCACGAAGCCGATCAATCTCGACGAATTGGACATCCTCCTGCAGCGCATCAGGGAACGGCAGCTGCTCATCGCGGAAAACGAGGTATTGAAGGAACAGCTCCACGAAAAATATTCGTTCTCGGGCATCGTCTCGCAGTCGGCCGCATTGGAACAGGTACTGAACATGGCGGCGCGCGTCGCGCAGAGCGATGCACCCGTACTTGTGCGCGGCGAAAGCGGCACGGGCAAGGAAGTGATCGCGAAGGCCATCCATTTCGCGAGCGGGCGCGCAACGCGGCCCTTCATCGCCGTGAACTGCGCCGCGCTCAACGAGCAGCTGCTGGAGAGCGAACTCTTCGGGCATGAACGCGGCGCGTTCACCGGGGCTGAGCGCCAGCGTCAGGGACGATTCGAACTCGCCGACGGCGGCACGCTCTTCCTGGACGAGATCGGAGACATCTCCGCCGGCGCGCAGGTGCGCATGCTGCGCGTGCTCCAGGAGCATCAGTTCGAGCGCGTCGGCGGTTCCGAAACGCTGACGGTGGACGTGCGCGTGATCGCCGCGACGAACAAGAATCTCGAAGAGGCCATTGGTGCGGGAACATTCCGCGAGGATTTGTTTTACAGGCTGAACGTGATCAGCATCGAGATCCCGCCGCTGCGCCGGCGCCGCGACGATATCGCCCCGCTGCTCGACCATTTTTTGCGGATGTATGCGGAAAAGAACAGGAAGACCGGACTCGTGTTTTCGAAGGAAGCGTGGGAAGTGCTGCTGAGGCACGAGTATCCGGGCAATGTGCGCGAGCTCGAGAACATCGTGCAGCGCGCCGTCATCTTGTCCCGCGGTGAACACATTACGACGCGCGATCTGCCGCTCAATCTTTCCACGAATCATACCGAAGATGCGGACACAGCGGCGCTCCTCGAGGGAACGCTGCCGGAGGTCACCGGGCGCATCGAGGCGATGATGATCGACGCCGCGCTGAAGGAAACGGGCGGCAACCAGACGAAGGCCGCCGAGCGGCTGGGTATTTCGGAACGGACGCTGCGCTATCGTCTGACGAAGGGGAAATGACGCGATCGTTATCGTCTGCGAGTGCGCGGGGCGCCGAGATTCGACATAATTGTCGAACCGATTCGCCCATCCCGTCGGATTCCGGCCCGCCGCTGCAAGGGATGCATCCCGACATCCCGCAAAATCCTTTAAATTCGTAACATTTCATGTGATGTCGATGCCTCCGGAGTCTGGCACGCTTGTTGAACTATAACACAGCAACACTGACAGTTCACAAGCTGCAGTCCATACACACTCACTCATTCATATACCGGAGGTTTCAATGAAACGCATTCTCAACATCACATTCGCATTCGTCCTTGTGTCGTCACTGGTGCTGCTTGCATCGAACGCGGCGTCCGCACAGGTCAAGACCGGACAGGGTCAGCGCGGCGCATTGTTCGTCGACAAGGACGGAGACGGGATCTGCGACAACGTCGGCACGGCCGTCGGTCAGGGCCAGAACAAAGCCGCCGGCAGACGCGGTCAGGGCGCCGGCAACGGCACAGGCATGAAGGGCATGGGCAAGGGCAACGGCAACGGCAACGGCAACGGACAAGGCACGGGCGTCTGCACGGGAACGGGCCCGGGTACAGGAACAGGAACAGCGGTATGCGATGGTACGGGCCCGAAGGGTGCCGGCCGCGGCCGCAAGTAATGAAGAGGATCGAATCCCGGGACAGCGGTACGCGCTGTCCCGGACGAATTTTTCCGAAAGCACGACGATGAGACGATGGATGGCCGCGGGCCTGATAGTGATTGCCACCGGTGTAACGAACGCACAGGGCGTCGATTCGACCCGGGCGGGTTCCCGCATGGGACACCCTGCATCGCAGGGCACCGTCCGCTTCATCGACAAGGACGGAGACGGCATCTGCGACGACCGCGCCTCCGGACTCGGATTCCGACGCGCCGGGCGGGGGATGAACCGGATGATGAACATCACGGGCACCGGCGCAGGTGCGGGAAACGATGCGGGAACCGGAGCCGCGGGTATGGGCCGCGGGAAGAAATATCAAAAGGGACAAAAGCGATGACGAGGCGATGGGTTGTGGTGATGCTGAGCGTGATGGCGGGATGCGTTTCTGCGACGGCGCAGTTCACCGTCACCGTCGGGGCGGCGGGCATGGCCGACGACAACGTGAGCAACAGTTCCGAACGCGGCTCCGATCGCGTCACGCTCTTCACGGTGAAGCCCGGGTATGAGATCGCCGCGGGGGCGTCGTCGACACAGTTTTGGTACGACGGCTCATTCGCGTTCTACAGCAGGTTCACGGATCGGGCATTCCAGCATCACGCCCTCGGCATCACGCACGTGAGGACGTTCGGCGACGAGGATGCGGGCACGATGGAGTTCGGCGCCGACTATGCCGCGCGGAAGAACCAGGAATCGTTTACGCTCTTCGACCATACGACGCTCGGCCTCGCCGCCGCTGCGGAATATTATTTCACGGAATCGTTCGCAGGCGCGGCGCGCTATTCGTTCCAATCGCTCACCTTCGCGCAGCTGCCGGATTTCGACTATCGGGAACACGCAATAGCGCTGAAGCAATCGCTCCAGGCGTGGGGCGCGACGACGTTTATCCTCCACAACGAGATCGGCATCAAAAATTATTCCCGCGCGGCATCCGCCGACAGCGACTCGCTCATCCTGAGCGGAATGACGGGCGGCACCGACCAACGTACGGTGCAGCTGACGTCCTCGCTCCGCATCGGGCACTCGCTCATGGAAAAGACGGGGCTGAGCCTCTCGGCGGGCTACCGGTACAATTTCGAGCAGGCAACGCGTCACCTCTCGAGCGAGTACGGCTCGCTCTCGGAGGACGAGCTCTTCAACGATCATTACGGCTACGAAGGGTTCCGTGCGGGGATCCTGTTGACACAACTGCTGCCCTCGGACATGACCGTGCGTTTGCGCTACGACCAGGAGCAGCGCGACTACCGGCTCCTGGCGGCGTACGATCTCGCCGGCATGCAAACCGCCGACAGAAGGAACGACGCGCACCGGATTTTTTCAGCCGCGTTCGAGAAGCGATGGACGGACTTCCCGTTGACGTTGATGCTGAGCTATGAGTATATTACGAATGCGTCGAACGACGCGTACTACGAGTATACGAACAATGTGTTTTCCGTCGGACTCACCGTGCCGTTTTAAAGATCCTCCGATGCAGGCTCCGATACGCCGGATGCACATTTCCGAACACCCAACCCCCAGGTGCCGATGCAACTGCGCTTCACGAGATCGATACGCCCGCTCCATATCATTGCCGTCGCGCTGCTGCTGGCACTGGTGATGGTCGTGTCTGCCGTCATCGAACTCGGGCAATCGAGGGACGAATTATTCCATCTCATGCGCGATGAGGCGCTGTCTCTTGTCGAGACTGTCGACCGAAGCTCCGCCAACATCATCCTCTCCACCGAAACGATCGAAGAGTCGCTTGCCGAGCGCCTCTTCAATAACGCGTATTTCATCGCGCGGCTCGACAGCGCAGGCACAGTGACGCAGCATGAGCTGCAGGCGATCGCCTCGGCGAATTCGATCTTCCGCATCAACATCCTTGACTCGCGCGGCAGGCGGGTCCTCGGCAGCATGCTGCAGCAGCCGGAGCATCGCGGCATGCAGGAGCAGCGCTCGCCGCTTGAAACACTGAAACCCGTACTCGACGGGAGCGTCGACCGCCTCGTGATCGGGCTTCGCGAGCCGCGGTATCAGGAAGGGGCGCGGTTCGTCGTCGCTGTCCGCCGCACCGGGAAGGCGCGAGGCGCCATCGTGCTGAATCTGAACGCCGATGCGATGCTCGACCTTCGCAGGACGATCGGCATCGGGAAACTCATGAAGGATCTGGGCGACAACGAGGGGATCGTCTACGCGGTGCTGCAGGACGGCGAGGGGATTCTTGCCGCCGGGGGCGAGATCTCTGAGGTCTCGTCGGTCGAGGCCGACACCGTGCTGCGCTATTCGGCCGAGCACGACACGGTCCTGACCCGCACCATCGCCGGGACGCACGGAGAGCTCTTCGAGGTCGTTCGTCATTTCAAAGTCGGGGAAACAACGCTGGGCATCTTCCGGATCGGGATGTCGATGGATGAGGTCCGGGCCGCGGAGGCGAGGATGCAGCGGCGGATGATCATCATGGTGCTCGTCCTCCTGGCGATCGCATTCCTCGTCGTCTCGGCCGTCGTCGCGATGCAGCGTTCGGCGCTCCTTGCAGAAAAAAATTCGCTTCTGGAGAAGGAGATGTACCGTCGCGAGAAGCTCTCGGCCATGGGGGAACTGGCGTCGGGCGTGGCGCACGAGATACGCAATCCGCTAAACGCCATCGCGATGATCGCACAACGCCTGGAGCATGAGTTCACCCCGAGGAAGGGAGCGAAGGAGTACCGCATGATCGCGGGCGTATTGAAGTCGGAAGCGGGCAGGATGAATGGCATCGTGCAGCAGTTCCTCCGGTTCGCGAGGCCTCCCGGCCTCCGCACTGCCGAGACGGACGTGCGCGGGTTCATCGATCATCTTTCCATGCTGTTCGGTCCGCAGGCTGCCGGAAAGGGCGTGACGTTCACGCCCGTGCACGACGGTCCGGACCAGTGGACGTTCGATGCGGCACAGATGACACAGGCCGTCCTCAACCTGCTGCAGAATGCGCTCGATGCGACGGAACCGGGCGGCAGCATTACGCTTGCCGGCGCCGGAACCGCCTCGACGCTGTCGATCTCCGTCGCCGATACCGGCTGCGGAATTCCGGACGGGGAACGGGAGAAGATCTTCAACCTCTATTTTTCAACGAAGCAGAACGGCACGGGACTCGGTCTCGCGCTCGTGCACCAGATCGTCGCGCAGCACAGCGGCACGATCGACGTGAAAAGTTCCTTGGGGAAGGGAACAATCATCACGATCGATCTTCCATCAGTTCCTCCTCCTCATACCGTCCAGGTGGCAGCGCAACCTCTCACGACATCGTGAAAATGCGTAAAGTCGGGGCGCATTTCATGGTGACTCATCTTGTTCTAATGCCCTTTTTTGTGCAGATTCTGCACCGTGAGTGTGCAAATTCTGCATAGCATGGGAAAAAGGAGGGTAGTTCAGACGTTGATGACCCATATTATTGTGGCATGATCTATGTATCTTTTAAAATTGAGAAGAATTTCAGATAAAATTGTATTATATTAAGTTGCATAGGGGAAACAACTTAACCGTCAACGCATGATCCACAGAATCTACATTCTGCTCCTGGTCGTTACCGGGGTGCTCGCCGTAGCGAGCATTCTCGTGCGCAATTACGACTACTATCTCATGCCGTCCATGGAGCGACCATTCCATCCACGATACGAGTCGTTGAAACCCAGCGGATTTGAGAGTCACGGACTCGGAGTTGCCGGGACGGCCATGATAGTTGTCGGGGTGGTGATGTATTCGACCAGGAAACGGGTAAAATTTTTTTCAGGGGTAGGGAAAATTAAAAACGTCCTTGAGTTCCACATTTTCCTCTGTCTGCTCGGTCCGCTCCTCGTCATGTTTCATACCACATTTAAATTCGGGGGGATCGTCGCCGTCAGTTTCTGGAGCATGATGGCTGTCGCGGCGAGCGGCATCATTGGCAGGTACTTATATGTGCAAATTCCCAAGGGCATCCATGGCAACGAATTGACGGTGAAGGAACTCGAAGAAGAGAGCGGTGCACTCCTGCTCCGTCTTGAAAAAGAGTACAACCTCACACCGCAGATGGTCCAATCGATTAATGCGCTCGCACTCCTGAAGCGTCCCACCGAGAAATTATCCCTCGCCGAAATGGTGCTGTTCCTCATCGTCAGCGACGTCACCCGGCGTCGGCAATTGAAAAAAATCAGGAAATACCTGAAACGGCAGTCGATCGATCCGCAGTATATCAAAAAAATCGCTTCGCTTGCAAGCCAGAACATCATTCTGCGGCGTCGCATCACGTTTCTTGAAAAGGTGCAGTATCTCTTCCATTACTGGCATGTGATCCACCTGCCGTTCTCTATAATTATGTTTCTCATCCTCATAATTCATGTCGGCGTTGCCATTGCTTTCGGGTACACCTGGATATTGTAACTATGACCAAAAAAAATGTCACATACGTCCTCCTGACCGCTGCCGCGGGAATAATTGTGTTTTCTACACTCGTGTTCCGAAACCGGCCCAGGGAGGTGACGAAACAGGAGGCTATCCCGAATGAGATGTCGGCCCATCCTCCTATCGGCGACTCACCGTCGAAGAACAACGTCAATCAGACATATGTGTCTCGTGTTGAAGACTTGAAAAAATCGATCGAGGCTAATCCCCGCAATGTGTACCATCTTGCCGTGTTGGCCCGATTATTGATGGATGGTCATCAGGCGGCGGATGCAATTCCGTATTTTGAGCGGGCGGTCAGGATACAGCCGAAGAACGATTCGCTCCTGCTGGACCTCTCCGTCTGTTATTCGATCGTGAAGAACTACGACGCTTCGCTGACGGTGACCGGGCGTCTGCTGTCGCAGGATCCGGCAAACCTTACGGCACTCTACAACCAGGGGGCCCTGCTTGCCACGCTGGGAAAATCCGACGAGGCTGCGCGTTCGTGGAAGAAGATTCTCACGCTTGCACCGCACAGCGATGAAGCCAAAAAGGCGACATCGGGATTAACAGCGATCGGAAGGTAAGATGGTCAAACACGCCCTCATCGGATTCTTGCTGAGTATATTCGTGCAGACGGTGTTCGGGCAGATCTCTCCTGGAGAACTGACCGGCGCCCATGCACATCTCGAGGGGGTCGACAATTGCACGAAATGTCATTCGATGGGGAAGTCCCTCTCGGATGATCATTGCATCGCGTGTCACGGCGAAATCAAATCGCGCATCGATCGAAAGAAGGGGTTACACGCCTCGATCGGGTCCAAACAGTGTTTCGACTGCCACAAGGAACACCACGGCAGGCAATTTGAGATCATCAGATACGATAAAAAATCGTTCGACCATGGCTCCGTTGGATTTGTGCTGCAGGGAAAGCATGGAAAGGTCGAGTGCGGGCAATGTCATACGAAAGATAACATTTCGGCGAAGGACATCCAGGCATTTCCCGACAGCAGAAAAAGGAAGACGATGCTCGGGTTGTCGCAGGAATGTCAGTCGTGCCATACCGATCAGCACAGGGGGCAGTTTACGCAGCAATGCGTCGCGTGTCACACATTCGACGGATGGAAACCGGCCTCCAAATTTTCCCATGAGCGGGCACGGTTCCAGCTCACGGGCAGGCACGAAAAGGTCGAATGCCGAACCTGCCACAAGGCCACACTCGAGGACGGGAAGACAGTGCGGTACGTGAGAATGGAATTCGGTTCATGCCAATCGTGTCATACCGATGCGCACAAGGGACGCTTCACACAAGCATGCACGCAATGCCACACGACCGATGGTTTCCATAAAGTCAAGGGTGCGCAGTTCAAGCACGAGTCGACGAACTTCCCGCTTCGCGGCCGCCATGCCGCGATCCCATGCGAGAAATGTCATGGCGCTGCTGCAAAGGCGAAGAATGCAGCAGGGGAAACAGGATTCCACATCACAAACTTTCGCCAATGCACAGCGTGCCATGCCGATGCGCATGCGCGCCAGTTCGAGAACCGAACCGATGGCGGCCGGTGCGAGGCGTGTCATACGGAAAACGGGTTCGGCGTGGCGCAGTTTTCCGTGTTCGACCATGCCAGGACGCGAATGCCATTGACGGGCGCGCATCTGGCGATCCCGTGCTCCAAGTGCCACCTCGGCGGAAAAGTAAAGGCGAAAAGCACACGGCAATTCCGGTGGAAAGGGGCGCTCGATTGCACGACGTGCCACTCCGACATCCATAAGGGACAATTTGCTGCAAAGATGACGAACGGATGCGAAACATGTCACACCACGGAATCGTGGAAGAGCTCACGGTTCGCGCACGACAAAACGTCGTTCCCGTTGAAGGGAAAACATGCGACGATCGAATGTTCGAAATGCCATATCAAGACCGGCACAGCCGATGCGCGGTATACGGGGACGCCGACGCGTTGCTATGATTGTCACGCGGACGAACATGAGCGGCAGTTTGCCGCCACCGGTGGCGTGACACAGTGCGCCGTCTGCCATACGGAAAAGAATTGGCAGACGCTGTTGTTCGATCACAAGAAGCAGTCGAAATTTGCCCTCACAGGGAAACACACCAACCTCCAGTGTGAACAATGTCACAAGAGCGTCGTCGTCAATGAACGGAAAATTATTCGGTACAAACCACTGGGTGCAGCCTGCATCGACTGCCATCCGGCTGGGAAATAAGTGAGAGGGATCGGGAGCGTGGCAAAATACGTATTGATGGCCATCCTGTGTATGATGGGTACGCGGGCGACGGCGCAGAAGAAAAAGGAAGTTCGCTCCGTCATTTCGTACATCTCCGCCTCCGTGGTGTATGTGGATGCGGGACGCGAACAGCGGATTCTCGTCGGCGATACACTCGCGATCGTTCGCGGCGATAAGACCCTGGGTGCCGTGACAGTGACAGCGGTTTCAAACCGATCATGCGCAGTGCTGGTGCTCACACAGCAATCGGCGTTCGCCATCGGAGACGCAGCCGTCATCGAAAAAGTCGTCGAGGCGGGGGCGCCGGCCGTAATGACAACGGCAGCGATACCGGTCTCCGATCCGAAGAGCGTCGTATCGGTTGCGGCGAAGCCGGAGCCGCAATTGCCGGCGACCGGAAGCCGCCAACCGAGCACGATCAATATCGTCTCCGGACGGCTGGGAATCCAGTATGCCGGGGTGCACGGGGACGATGCACGGTTCGACCTTCGCCAGCCGTCAGCGCTGTTTCGGCTCGATGTAGCGAACATGTTCGGCACAGGCATGGCGTTCAGCGTGTACAGCCGTAATTATTACGATCTCTCCCCCAATTATAACCGGTACGGTGAATCATCCCGCATGAAGAACAGGATCTATGAACTGTCCATTCAGCGGGATCTGTCCGAGGGAACATTCGGCTTCGGCATTGGCAGAATGACGTCCCGGTTCGTCAGCGGGCTCGGCACCTTCGATGGCGGCCAGGCATACGTTCGGTTCAGCAATTTTACTGCCGGGGTGGTGGCCGGCGCAAAGATCGGAGAGCGGACGATGGCCGTGGACGGCGAGGATACAAAGGGGGCCGCGTTCGTGAACTTTCGATCCGGAGAGGACTTCCTTCATCAGTACGAAGGCACTGTGGCATACGGAAGACAACTCTCGCGGAACAAGCTCGACCGGGAGTTTCTCTACATCCAGAACTCATGGACGCTCGGATCGAAACTGTCGATGTACGAAAGCACGGAGATCGAGCTCAATGACATCCACAATGGCGTGAGAACACCGACATTTTCCTTGTCCAATACATTCTTTTCCATCAATTATTACGCGAACAATTGGTTTTCCGCGAATGCCGGGTACGACGCGACGCGAAGCGTCTACCTGTTCGAATCAATGAAGGCGTTTCCGGATACGTTGTTCGATAAAAATCTGCTGCAGGGGTATCGCGGCGGAGTCTATTTCCGGTTTCCGTACTTTGTCTCCCTGTCCCTGAACGGAACGGTCCGTACTAAAAAGGGCGACGAGCGCACGTCCCATAATGTCGGCGCGACGGTGCGGATGAGCGACATCGGTGGCAGCGATGTGGGCGCCGGCATACGCTACACAAATATTCTCAGTGTGTACACGGAGGGGAACAGTATCACGTTCGACCTCGATCGCACATTATTCAACAAACTGTCGCTCTCGATGCGATACGACTACTACGCCTATACGATAACGGCATTGAACAGATCCTTCATCACACACACGACGACGGCCAATGTCAATTACCGAATATCGCGCGCCCTCTACTCGATCATCAGCGTCGACAGGGTCATCGACGATTCTATGAACAGTTACCGCATTTATGGAGAGATCGGAATACGGTTTTAATGCCTATGAACGAACCAATCATTACCATTGCGATCACGGCGCTCCTGTTCGCGATCACCGTGCCGCCGTACCTGAAGAAGGTGCGGAGCAAGGAAACCAAGGCGCGGAACAAATTCCGTGAACTTAAGATCACCGGACTGCATGAGGCCACTACGATGCACCCGCATATCGACGCGATGCAATGTATCGGCTGCGGCACCTGCGTCTCTGCGTGCCCCGAAGGCGAAGTGCTCGGACTGATCGACGGAAAATCGACACTCATCCACGGCGCAAAATGCATCGGCCACGGAATGTGC
Organism: Bacteroidota bacterium; assembly: GCA_030824175.1. Lineage (GTDB taxonomy): Bacteria > Bacteroidota > Ignavibacteria > UBA10030 > UBA8401 > CAISDA01. The sequence goes on from JAVBYH010000365.1 coordinate 13,163, forward strand.
GCGGAGGCGTGCCCCGTCGGCGCCATTCAGATGATGATGGCAAAACCCGGTCGAAGCGCGGACCTGCCCACGTTGAATGAGCATTTCGAAACAAATGTTCCCGGGATGTACATTGTCGGCGAACTCGGCGGTCTGGGATTGATAAAAAATGCGGTGACGCAGGGGAAGACCGTTGTCGAATTTATCGCATCACGGGCTGTGCCGACGTCCGCCCAGTACGATGTTGCCATCGTCGGCGCCGGTCCGGCAGGCCTCGCCGCCGGCCTGATGGCGTTGAAACAAAAAATGAAGTATATTATCCTCGAGCAGAGCGACATCGGCGGCACCGTGCTGCAGTATCCGCGGAGCAAGGTGGTCCTCACCTCTCCCGTCGAACTTCCGTTATGGGGAAAGTTGAAGTTTACCGAAGTGACGAAAGAAAAGCTTCTCGACACCTGGAATCAGATTTTGGTTAAAACGGCGCTGAAGATACGCACGGGTGAAAAGGTCACAGGCATCACACCGGGACCGGAGGGTTTTACAATCTGCACCTCGAATGGAGAATACACGGCCGGATCCGTCGTGCTCGCGCTGGGAAGGCGGGGAACCCCCCGCAAACTCGGCGTACCCGGCGAGGATCTTTCAAAGGTCGCGTACAGATTGGTCGATGCCGCCTCGTATCAGCACTCACACATCCTTGTTGTGGGCGGCGGCGATTCGGCGATCGAAGCTGCCGTCGGACTCGCCACGCAAAAAAACAACACGGTCACCCTGTCCTATCGCAAGGGGGAATTCTCGCGCATCAAGGAACGAAACAGGCTCCACATCGAGGAGCAAGTCGCGAAGAAAAAAATCACCCTCGTCTATAATTCCGAAGTCAGGGAAATCCGTCCGGACACGGTGTTGCTTGAGACCGCCGACGGCACGCAGGTGCTTCCCAATGCATTTGTCTTCATCTTTGCCGGCGGAGAAATGCCAAACGAGTTCCTGAAAAAAATCGGCATACAGATGCAAACACAGACGATCCAATGATCCCGCGGGTCACGTCGCCGTTGTTTGCAACACACAACCCGGAAGGGAACAGCATGGACAAATTGTTAGCATCTTCCTTCCGTTTCGCGGCAATGCTCGTCTGTGCAGTTGCCCTCTGCACCACGCTCTCCAATTCGCAACAATCGCCTCACGGCACGCTGAACATCGCCTGTACCGAATGCCATACCACATCGTCATGGAAAGAGATGGCGAAGCCGATGAAGTTCAATCACTCGACGACTGCGTTCCCGCTGCAGGGTCAGCACGCGAGCGCGCAGTGCGTTCAATGCCACACGACAAAAAAATTTTCCGGCACGTCGTCTACCTGTGTTTCCTGCCATCAGCAGGATTACGCGAAGGCGATGGTCCCGAACCATAGGCTGGGAAAATTTTCCTTCGACTGTGCTGCATGCCATACGCTTGGTGCATGGCGCCCGTCTGTCTTCAAACACGAAAATACAAATTTCCAATTGGTCGGCGCGCACAAATCCGTCGATTGTGCCTCCTGCCACACGAACGATCGGTATGCAGGGCTGCCGAGCGATTGCTTCACCTGCCACCAGCAGGAATACCAACAAATGACGACACCGAATCATGTTGCCGGCCGATTCGATCACGATTGCCAAACCTGCCATACGAATGAGGCATGGAAACCCGCGA
>JAVBYH010000351.1 GCA_030824175.1 Bacteroidota bacterium
GCAGCGCAGCGCATCCATCGCCTGCTCGAGTTTGCTGTCCAGGTCCCACGCGTTCGCATGCTCGATCTTGTCCTGCAGGTTTCCCTGCTTCTCAAGCAGCTTGTCGAAGTCGGCATCGGGATCGCCGAATTTCTCCGTGATCGCCTCGTATTCCTTCACGAGGTTCACGAGTTCCTGCACGCCCTCTTCCACGATGTCCTTGACTGTCTTTGTCTGATCGAGTACGGGCTCCTGGGGAAGGTACCCGAAGGTGATGCCCTTCTGGCAGTTGATCGTGCCGACGTAATCCTTGTCCAGGCCTGCGATGATGCGCAGGAGCGAGCTCTTGCCCGAACCGTTCAGGCCGAGCACGCCGATCTTCGCGCCGTAATAGAATGAGAGGTAAATGTCCTTCAGCACCTGTTTGTTCGGTTTGTAGATCTTGCCCACACCTACCATTGAAAAGATGATCTTATTGTCTGCCACGCGTGTCCTCGTTTGAAAAGAATGTAATGGATCGCTTCCGTCCTGTTACACTAAAATACGCAAAAAAACGCTGGGGAACAAAAAAACGCCCGCATGCCATGGAGGAATGCAGGCGTCCTGATACTGTGCTGTGTAGGGCGAAATGATATTTCGCCCTGTTGAACGAACTCGCGCCGGTTGACGCGGGGCGAAACGCCGTTTCGCCCTACGCGTTTCTGTTAAGGAGCTTCCGGAAGAAGGCGCCGGTCCGTTCAGACCATTCCTCGAGGAGCGAGTAGAACGTCGGCACCACGACGAGCGTGAGGAACGTGGAGATCGTGAGGCCGAAGATCACAGCGGTGCCCAGGGGCGACCACATGCCGGCGCTCTCGGCGCCGATGATGAAGTGCAGCTCGCGCCAGTCGAAGTCGATCCCCGTGGCCAACGGAATGATGCCGAGTACCGTCGCCGCCGCGGTGAGCATAACGGGACGCAGACGCACGCGTCCCGCCTCCAGGAGCGCCTCGTCCATCGCCATGCCCTGGTCGCGCTTGTGCTTGGCGAAGTCGAGCAGCACGATCGCGTTGCGCACCACGATGCCCGCCAGGGCGATCACCCCAACGCCCGTCATGATGATGCTGAACGGCTGCCCGGTGACGAGCAGACCGATGAACACGCCGATGAGCGAGAGGAGCACCGAGAGCATGATCACGAACGGCACCTTGATCGAATTGAATTCGGACACGAGGATGAGGAACACGAGGAGCAGCGTGCCGATGAACGCGTTCGTCAGGAATTCCGCCGCCTTGTTCTGCTCTTCATCCTCGCCCGAGAACCCGATGGCGTACCCCTGCGGCAGTTCGAATCCGGCAAGTGTCTGCTTCACATCGGCGAGCACGTCGGCCGAGAGCCGCCCCCGCACATCGGAGGTGACGGTGATGACGCGTTTCTGGTCCTTCCGCCGTATCTCGCTCACGCCGGTGGTCCGTGTGACGTCGGCGACGGAGGAGAGGGGGATGGACAGCAGCTGCCCCTGCATGTTCATGAACGAGATGTTCACGTTCTCGAGGTCGGCGGCAGACTGCCGCTGGTCCTCCTGCAGGCGCACGCGTATCTTGTATTCGTCCTTGCCGACGCGGTACTTCGAGGCCTCGATGCCGCTCACGGCCGCGCGCACCGTCGTGGCGATCTGCCCCGTGCTCGTCCAGTTCATGCCGGCCTTCTCGCGGTCGACGACAACGTCGATCTCCGGCTTGCCTGTGTTGTAATTGTCCTTCAGGTCCACGATGTTCGGGATGCTGCGGATCTTGTCCTGGATCTGTTTGCTCAGCACTGCGAGCTGCGCGTAATCGTCGCCGCTGATGTCGATGCTCACCGGCTTGCCCACCGGCGGGCCGTTCTCCTCTTTCTCCACGCGCATCTCGGCGCCCGCGATGTCCGTTGTCTGCTCGCGGATCTTCTCCATTGTTACGAACGTGTTCTGGCGCCTGAGCCCTTTCTCGAGGAAGTTGACGGCGATGATCGATTTGTTCGGGACGCCCGATCCGCCAAAGTCGAAGAAGTCGGTGGACGTGCCGATGTTGCCGACGATGAATTCGACGTCCTCCTTGCCCTGGATCGTCCGAAGCCTGTCCTCCACCGTTTTCGTCAGCATGTTCGTCACTTCGAGCGAGGTGCCCACGGGCGTCTCGATGTTCACCGTCACCTGGTTCGGCTCGGTCTGCGGGAAGAATTCGACGCCCTTGTTGAAGAGGCCGAAGAGCACGATGACGACCACGAGGAACACGATGGAGGCGGAGACGGTCAAGCCCTTGTGCTTGAGCGTCCAGTGAAGCGTGTTCACATACTCGGTCTGCATCCACGGGAAGAATTTTTCGTCCACCTCGTGGTAGATGATCGTGAACGGATTGTATTTTTTCCACCACCGGGGATGCTCGCGGTTCTCCTTCGCTTTCTTGATCTCCCGCTTATAATCGATCCATTGCGCGCCCTGCACGGGACTGATGACGAACGCGACGAACAGCGACGCCGAGAGTGTGATGATAAGCGTGAGCGGAAGGAATCGCATAAAGTCGCCGACAATTCCCGGCCAGAACAGGAGGGGAATAAACCCGGCGAGCGTGGTGAACGTGGATGTCGCAACGGGCAGGGCAACCTCCGTTGCCGCGTCCTTCGCCGCCTGGGCGGGCGACTTGTCGTATTCCTGCTGGTGCCGATAGATATTCTCGATGACGACGATGGCGTCGTCCACAAGGATGCCGAGCGCGAGGACGAGTGCGAAGAGCACCACGAAATTCAGCGTGATGTCGGCGGCCGCGAGCACAATAAAGCCGATGAACATCGAGAGCGGGATGGCGGTCGAGATGAGCAGTGAATTCTTCAGTCCGAAGAACATGAAGAGCACGCAGACGACGAGGAACATGCCCGTCATGATCGAGTTCTCGAGTTCCTTCACCGAGCGCTTGATGATCGTCGATGCGTCGTTCGAGACGTCGATGGCGATGCCGGCCGGAAGCGCGGCGCGATATTCGGCGACGATGAGTTTCGTCTCATCGGCGATGCGGATGAGGTTCTCGCCGGCGCGCTTGCGCACGGCGAGGGAGACGACCTCGTTGCCGTTGAGGCGCGCGTACGTCTGGCGGTCCTCATACGAATAATCGACCTTCGCGACGTCGCGGAGGTAGATGGGCTTGCCGCCGCGAATCTTGACGACGAGATCCTCGAGGAGTTTCACATCCCTGAACTCGCCCGGGATGCGGACGGAGAACGAGCTCTGTTTGTCGTCGATGGCCCCGCCGGGGATGGAGAGATTCTCCGAGCGCACGGCGTTCACGAGGTCGTCGAAACTGAGCTCATACGCCTTCAGCCTGTACACATCGGCATTCACCTGCACCTCGGGTTCGATGCCGCCGTTGAGATCGGCCCGGAGCACGCCCGGGATCGCCTCGATCTTGTCCTGCATGTCCTCGGCGATGTTCTTCAGCCGCGCCAATCCGACGCTGCCGCCGATGTTCACATACATGATCGGGAACTCGCTCAGGTTCAGCTCGTTGACGATGGGTTCCATGATGTCCGCAGGCAGCTTCGACCGTGTCGAATTGACCTTGTCCCGTACCCGGCGCAACGCCTCGTCCACCGGCACGTTCGTCGTAAATTCGACCTGCACGCTCGAGAGGCCCTCCTTGGAGACGGAGGTGATGTGCTTGATATCCTTGAGCGATTTCAATTCCTTCTCGAGCGTCTGCGTCACGAGGCCCTCGATGTCCGAGGGCGAAGCGCCGATGTACGGTACCGAAATGAACACGAGCGGAATACTGATGTCCGGTGCGGCTTCGCGCGGGAGGCCGGTGTACGACCGCCATCCGACGAGCACGATGAGCAGCATGAGAATGTAGACCGCCACTTTATTGTCGACCGCTTTATTCCATATACGCATGTGTACAATACTCGCTTTCTCGATGCAGTGATTATTGGATGACCGTCACCTGCTGGCCGTTCACGAGCTTCGTCTGGCCCACACTCACGATGCGATCGCCCGCGGCGAGACCATCGAGCACTTCCACGGCCGTTCCGAGACGTCCGCCGGTACGAACCGTGCGTTCCTCGACTTTCCCCCCGCGTTCGACGAAGACGATCGTCTTGTTCCTGTCCACTTGCTGGAGCAGGCTGCCGTCGATGAGCAGAGCCCGGGGCTTCATCGAGCGTATCAAACGGACGCGTGCGATCATTTCAGGCTTCAACCTGCCGCCCGGATTCGGGAGGAGGATCTCCACTGGAAGCGTCCGGTTGCTCTGCGAAATCGCGGAGCCCACGAACGAGATCGCGCCGCGCAGCGTGTCCTGCGGATACACGTCCGGTGTGATGAACGCCGTCGTCCCCTTGCGGATCTCGGCCGAGTGGCGTTCGGGCACGTCGACGGCGATCTTCACCGCGGAGAGGTTCACGACGTGTGCGATCGGGACCCCCGGGGGCGCCATCTCGCCTTCGTCGGCGTAGTAATTGTCGAAGACGCCGTCGATCGGGCTCGTGATGCTGGCATGGCCGAGCCGCGCCTTCATGAGCTCCGCATTCGCCCTGGCGGCGTCCCTGTTGTACTCGGCGGATTTCACCTGCAGTTCGCTGATGCCCTGTTCCGCATACACGCTCTTCTGCTTTTCGTAGTTGAGCTCCGCGAGCTTGTACTGCGCCTGCGCGGCCTCGTACCCGGCGAGGACGAGCTCGTCCCTAAGCACCGCGAGCACGTCTCCCTTGCGCACGTACGTGCCCTTCTTCACTTTCCACTGCCTGACGACGCCGCCCTCCTCGGGGCTGACCATGACGTCGTCGAGAGCCTTCACAATACCGGTGAGCGGGATAGCGTCCTCGAATACCGACGGCTGCAGCACGATGATCTTCACATTCGCCGCGCCGGCCGTCGGCGCGGACCCTGACGTTTCGCCGGCCGTGCCGCCGCCGCACGACGACAAACAGAAGGCGGCCGCAACGGATGCCGTAAGCATGATACCAAGAGCACTCTTTGTCATTGATGTCCTCAATTCGTTAAGTAGGGCGAAATGATATTTCGCCGCGTTGGTGATTATTCCTTTTCTTCCGTCACATACGACGGGGTGATGCCCAGCGTCTGTTCAAGCTCGGCGGATGACACGAGATAATCGAAGATGGCCTGCATCCTGTTCACCTTCGCCTGCGTCAGGGCCAGCTGCGCATCGTTCACTTCAAGCTGTGTTCCGGCGCCGTTCACGAAACGCGACGTCGCGATTTTGTAGCCGCGTTCCGCCAATTCGACCGTCTTGCCCTGCGCCTCGACGCGCTTCTGCGCCTGATGCAGCATGAGCACGATGGAGTGGACGCCGGTGCGGATCCCCGTTTCATAGGCCGAGAGCTGTTCCTCGGCCTTCTGCCGGTCAAGCTTCGCCTGTTCGACGCGGGCATTCGTCTGGAATCCCTCGAAGATGTTCATGCTCAGGCTGAGTCCGACGGTGGAGCTGTTGATGAAATCGTTCGTCGAGACCTTCAGATCGTTCTTCGCGGCCTGATACTGATAATTGCCGAACGCGGCGAGTGTCGGATAGTATCCCGAGCGCTGCACGTTCACGTAGGCCTGGCTCACGTCCACCGCAAGGCGGAGTGCGCTGAGCGTGGGATTCCGGTGCATCGTCTCCTCGACGGCATTGTCGACCACCGCCTGCGCCATCTGCACGTATTCGAGCCGGCCTTTGAGGATGATGCGCTCCGTGACGTCGAGCCCGATCACGGCCCGCAGCGCCTCCACCGACAGGGCGGAGGTGTTTTCGGCCTGCATCACCGCCGGCCGGAGGTTTTCAACGCCGACCCTCGCCCTGAGCTGGTCGTACTCCGAGACGATGCCCTGCTTCGACATCACCTCCACATTGCGGAGGTTGTCTTCGGCATTCTTCAGATTCTCGAGCATCATTATCCGCACCTCGTCTGCAAGCAGCGCACCGTAGAACGCCTTGCGCACCTTCGCGATGGTCTCGAGTTTCTTGGCCCGGTAGGATTCGTGCGCGGCGTCCGAATAGATCCTCGACGCCCCCACCCCGATGATCACGGCGGAATTGAAGAGGATCTGCTTCGCGGTCAGATTCAGGGAGAACGCATGGTCCGTTCCGATCTCGATGGGAACGATCCTGCCGCTTGAGAGGTCCGAAAAATCGGGGAGGAAGAAGACCGGTTTCTTGAGTGCGCGGCTGTACATGCCTTCGACGCTCACCGAGGGCATCGTGTTGCCCCACGCCTCGGAGACGCGTGCATGCGCCTTCTCCGTCTCGAGACGCGACATGGCAAGCTCCTGATTCATTTCGAGCGAGAGCCGCACAGCGTCTTCGACGCCGAGGGTCCGGGCGGCCCCCGCGCCTGAACCGGGCGGATCGCCGGGGGAACCGGGGGACTGGGCTGCCGCCTGTACCGGGAAGAGTGCCAGGATCGTGACGAGTAGAATAATGCATCGGTGTCGTTTCATCGAACGTCCTTCCATTACATAGTTGTGAATCGCATGCTGTTCAGGCAGGGGAATTGTCGTCGTGCCGAAGGGTGAATGAGTCACGTAAAGGTTATTGTATCAAACTTTTCTACGATATGCAAGTGTCGAAAGTTTCGCGCTTGCGGTTTTTATTCATTGCTTTTTCCGTGATACTTCTCTAAGTTTAAGTGTATATTCCCTGATTAGTGTACTCCTGAGGGGGGAGCGTGTTCCGTGTGAATCACAAGAGTCGCGGCGTATGAATGATCAAACCATGCTTCTGTTGAGCCTTCTTCTGCGGATGATAGGGTGGATCGCGCCTGTGTTCGTTGCGGCGCTCCTCCTCTTCCGCATCAATATCCGGTACGGAGTCGGCATCGGCAGCGCCCGGGTGCTCCTGGGGGGAGTCATCATTCTCGTGACGCTCCTGTTCAACGCCACGTGGCACTACCACTTCGGGACACCGGATGCGGCGTTCCTGTATGTCGCCCATGCCGCGGTGCTCGTCGGCATCTCGTTATCGCTGCACGGCGCGTCGCAATTGCTCGAAAAGATCGTCTTTCGCCAGGCCTCCCTCACTGTCCGTCACGAACGGCGGAAGCTCCGGCTGATGCTGCTGCTCGTCTCCGGAATCAGCGTCGGCGCGACGTTGCTGTACGCCGTTGCCCAGCGGGTTCCCCCTGGTGTCGCCGTCGATTGTGTCCTCTATAACTTGAATGTCAGTCTGCTCGCCTGCCTGTACTTCGCAATGGGGTCGCTTGTGCTCTCGCACACGCGAACGAACATGCGCAGCGTGGCCGTGTCGTTCACCGCCGGCGGCATCGTGCTTGTCGATGCCGCCGTGCGTACAGTCGCCCTCACCATGCCCGAGGGCACGCCGGCGTACGGACTCATCCGTTTCTCCGCCGGCATCCTCATGGCGGCGGCCGGCACCGTCACCATCCTCCTGGGCCTCCATGGCGCCGGCAGCATCGCCCCGCTGCTTGCATCGAAAGATGTCAGCGAATCGATCGTCCATTACAAGTTGAACGTCCAGAAACGGTTCCTCCTGCTCCTGGTGATCGCAGTGTTCGTCATCGGCGCCACCGGCTTCGTCATCCTCGACGTCATCGAGTCCGGACGGCAGAGCATCGAGAATACGTTTTTCAACGAGCAGCGGAAGGTGGCCGAGAGCGTGAGCGCCAATATGGAGGGCTTGAACCAGACGTTCATCGCCACGCTGAGCGAACTCTCGCAGGAACGACCGGTGCAGGATGTCCGGATCGATTCCATGCGCGTGAGTTTCAAGAAATCGTTGCAGGTCTGGAAGAACATCGCCTATTCCGTCTCGCGCACCGACGAGCACGGCATTCTCCGCTACACGTATCCGGAGTTGCCGGGCATGGTGGGACGCGACATCTCGACTCAATTGCACGTCAAACGCCTGCTCGAAACGCGCGACACGATCTTCTCGGGCATCTTCATCTCCGTGCAGGGCAACAGGGCGTTCGCCATGTATGTGCCCGTGTACGCGCGGGACCGGGATGGACGCGGGGTGCATTTCGCCGGCGGCGTCGCAATGCTCATGAACATCGATGCCTACGCGGTGCGCGCCTTCCGCAATACGAAGATCTTCACGCCGAATCCGCTCGCGGCGATCAACCGTACCGGCCACGTCATCGTCGCATCGCAGAACGAGCATGCGGGGGAGCGGGCAAGCGTGTACCTGCAGGGCCTCTTCCCGAGCGTCGAACGGTTGGATTCGCTGTTCGCCGTGTCGCAGCGTCTGGCCAATCTGACCGAGCCGCAATTCACAAAAATTGTGGATGTCACCTCGGACACAGCTCCGCAGTGGCTCATCACGCACCCCCTCCGGTTCAACAACAAGCCCTGGGGCGTGATCGTCCTTCCGGTATCGAAGAACCAGATCTATTCGGTCTACGGCCAGACCATCACCAGGCAAATGATCCTCTGGGGAGTGTTCGCCATCGTCCTCGTCGGGTTGATGGGCGCCGTCGTCGTCATCTTCTATCGGTGGTCCCGCTTCCTCGAACAGGAGGTGAAGCGCGAGTTCACCATTGTGCGCGAGGCCGAGGGGAAATACGCGAAGCTCTTCAACGAGGCGATCGTGGGGATCTTCCAGACAGCTCCCGACGGCGCCCTCATCAGCGCCAATCCCTCGATGGCGGCCATGCTCGGATTCTCGTCGACTGCGGCGTTTATCGCCTCGGATGCGTTCAGGCAGCCGTCGCACAACGGCGGCGGAAGAACGCCGTGGGACGCGATACGTGTGCACGAGGCCGGCGGCTCCACCGTGGCGCTGCGGAAGGCCGACGGATCGATCATCCATGCGCTCGTGCACTGCAAAGCCATCCTGACCCCGGACAACCGCATACAGCAGTACGAGGGGTTCGTGGAGGATGTCACGAACCGGAAGGCGATGGAGGATGCGCTCCGGAGTTCCGAGATTCGTTTCCGCGCAATTTTCGAGGGCGGCAAGGATGCGGTGTTCATCGCAGACGCTGAATCGGGCATCGTCGTCGACGCCAACAAGGAGGCCGAACGATTGGTCCATCGCACCCACGAGGAGATCATAGGCCTCCATCAATCCGCCCTCCATCCTCCCGAGTTGCGGGATGAAGTGCACAGGATGTTCGAGATCGGCATCGCCGCTCAATCCGGCGGAACGTTCCAGACGGAAGCCATAACGAGCGAAGGCACGCATGTGCCGATCGAGATCAGCGCCACCATCATCGACCTGGGCGACGGCAGAAAAGTCGCCCAGGGCATCTTCCGCGACATCGCCGACCGGAAGCGGCTGGAGCAGCAGCTCCTCCAGGCGCAGAAACTCGAAGGCATCGGCACGCTCGCCGGCGGCATCGCCCACGACTTCAACAATCTGCTCGCCATGATCCTCGGCTCTGCCGAATTGCTGCACCTCCATTCCGAGGAGCATCCGAAGCTGCGCAAATACGTGGATCGGATCATCGAGGCCTCGGAGCGCGGCGCATCGATCTCGCGGCAGCTGCTCATCTTCTCGCGTCCCGACCAGGCCGAATTGAAGAAGATCTCCCTCTCGAACACAATCGCCGAACTCGAGGAGATGCTCAAACACTTCCTGCCGAAATCCGTTGCGGTGGAGACGAAGCTGAATCCGCAATGGGATTTCATTATGGGCGACGCGGGGCACGTGCACCAGGCCCTCCTGAATCTCGCCTTGAACGCGAACGACGCAATGCCCGAGGGCGGCTCGCTCACGATCACACAATATCCGGCTCCGTACGAGGTCGTGCAGAAAACGATACCGCAGTGCCTGCCGGGCCGGTACGTCGCGGTGAGCATCGCCGACACGGGCTGCGGCATCGCCGATGCGGTGAAGGCGAAAATGTTCGATCCCTTCTTCTCCACAAAGGAACGCGGGAAGGGAACAGGGCTCGGCCTTTCGATCGTCCATGGTATCGTGAAGAGCCATCAGGGGTACATCAATGTCGAGACACGGTCGACAAAGGGCACCGTCTTCACCGTGTATTTCCCCGTCGTCGAAGAAGAGACGCGCGCCTCGGTCCCGCTTCCGGCTCCTCCGGTCCGGGGGAACAACGAGTCGATCCTCATCGTCGACGACGAGGCGCTGATACGCGACATGCTGAAGGAATTTTTGGAGGAGTGCGGGTATTCCGTGCTCACCGCGAGCGACGGACGCGAGGCGCTCGAAGTCTACACACGCAAGCCGTCGGCAATCGACATCGTCATCACCGACCTCGGCATGCCCGAAATGGGCGGCGAGGAATTGTATACCTGCCTTCGCTCGATCAATCCGTCCGCAAAGGTGATGGTGTCGTCGGGGTATCTCGACAAATCGACGAAGGACAAACTCATTGCCATGGGCATCAGGGATGTATTGACGAAGCCCTATCGGCTGGACGCGATCCAGTCGGCCATCGACGCCATCAGGGAACACTGAGATGAAATATCTCATCACCGGGGGAACCGGATTGCTCGGCGGCGCAGTGGTCCGCTCCCTCTGCGCCGAGGAGTGCGACGTCGTGATCCTTTCGAGAGCGGCGAGGCCGGACGTGCGGCTCGGCGCGGGGCGCGTGCGCCATGTTGTGTGGGATGCGCGCGGTCCCGGTGCATGGTGCGATGAGATGCGCTCCAGTGATTGTGTCATCAACTTCGCGGGAAAAAGCATCCTCTCGTCGCGATGGACGCAGAGCGTGAAGCGGGAGCTCACCTCGAGCCGCGTCGATGCGACCGCCGTACTCGTGCAGGCGATGCGCGCATCGGATACACGTCCGCGGGTCTTCATTTCGGCATCAGCCGTCGGAGTCTACGGGGACCGCGGGGACACCGTCGTGACGGAACACACTCCGCCCGGCCGCGGTTTCCTCGCCGGACTCGCCGTGCAGTGGGAGGCCGCTGCCGCCGCCGCCGCGGAGCTGGGCGTGCGCGTCGCCGTACCCCGCATCGGGATCGTCCTCGATCGCGACGGGGGGGCGCTGCAAAAAATGGCGATCCCGTTCCGCCTCATGGCGGGAGGCTCCCTCGGCAGCGGACGACAGATGATGCCGTGGATCCATCTCGACGATCTCGTCCGCGCCGTCCTGTTTCCACTCGGTCACGAAACGTTCGCGGGGCCGTACAACTGCACCGCGCCGCATCCGGTGACGATGAAAGAGTTTTGCGCCGCGCTCGGCGCGGCGCTGCACCGTCCGTGCTGGGCGACCGTCCCCTCCTTCGTGCTGAAGACGGTGCTCGGAGAAGCGTCGGAGATGCTGCTCGCCGGGCAGAACGCCCTTCCCGAAAAATTGCGCACTGCGGGATTTCAATTTCACCACGAGAATATTCACGATGCGCTGCACAGTATCTACACGACATAGGCTGATCGGATTCGCGGCACTCTGCGCGCTGACGCTCACCGGATGCATCTCGGATGTGCCGCATGAGAATCCGTACGATCCGCTCTCGGCGAATCCGAAATCCGGAGCCAGCCTCTCCGGCAGGATCGTGCTCATGGACCAGCCGTCGGTCGGCGTGCCCGGCGCCGTGATCACAACACTGCCCTCGCGGGCCGTCGCCGTCGCCGATTCGCAGGGGTACTTTTCCTTTCCCGACCCGCCCGCGGATATCAACGCGCTTGTCGTGGCACGCGCGAATTTTGTGACCGATACGGCGGAGATCACGCTCCCAGTCGGCGCGGCGCGCACGGTCACCATCCCGTTGAACGCCATGCCGACAATTTCATCCGTCAGCATCATCACGCGGAAGATCGATCTGTGGTGGCCCAACCCGATCTATTCCGCCTCGGTCACCGCCGCCGCGACCGACCTCAACGGCGTCAGCGACCTCGATTCGCTCTGGGTCGCCGTCGATTCGCTGTCGTTCGGCATGACGTATTCGGTGACCGCGAAAAAATTTCAGGCGGTCATCAACGCCTCCGAACTCCCGTCCAATACGCTCGAATGGCTCATCGGACGCGAGGTCAGAGTCCGCGCGCGCGACAAACGCAACGCCGTCGGCATCAGCGCCCCCGCTTACGCGGCGCGCATCATCGAAAACGAGGCGGCCCCGGTGTTCCCGGCGCTGCAAGACACGGCGTCGGCCTCTCCTGAATTCAAGTGGACGCCTCCGTCGGCCCTCTTCGCCTTTTCGTACACGATCAGCGTCGTGCGCCTCGATGCCGGCACGCAGACGATCGTCTGGACGCAGGACGGCATCGGTGCGTACCTCCGCACCTTTCAGTACCCGGCCGCACTCCAGGCCGGCAATTATTTCTGGACGATCGCCGTCGTGGACGAGTACGGAAATATCGCGCAGTCGAAGGAATCTTCATTTATCGTGACCAACTGATGACACAAAGAGATAATTTCAACGCCTTGTATGAAGTGACCCAGCGCATCACGTCCATCCTCGACCCGGTCGAACTTCTGGATCAGGTGCTCGAAGCGGCCATGACGCATCTCGAGGCGGAGCGCGGATTCGTGCTCTTCGACGACGGCACCGAACAGCACAACGTCTCCGTCGCCGCGGCGAAGAATTTCTCGTCCCCCGATGCACCGGGCGTTCTCGCCGCTTCGTCCTCCGTTGTGAAGAACGTCCTCTCCACGGGCACTCCCGTGCTCACATTCGACGCGCTCACCGACGAGCGCTTCGAGGCATCGACGAGCATCATCGCCCAGAAAATTCTCTCGATCGTGTGTCTGCCGCTCCGCGAGCAGGACCGCATCGTCGGCGCCGTGTATCTCGACAGCACAAAGTCACGCCAGGCCTTCACCGACGAGTCGCTCCGGTTCCTCACGGTCTTCTGCCATGTCGCATCCATCGCCATTACGAACGCGAAAGAATTCGCCATCCTGAGAAACGAGAACCGCCGGCTGCGCACCACCGTCACCCCGGCCCAGCTCTTTACGGGTCTCATCGGAAAAAGCAAACGATGGCTCGATGCGCTCGATGTCGTCAACCGCGTGCTCGATGTCGACGCCTCCGTGCTCATCACCGGAGAAAGCGGTACGGGCAAGGAGCTCATCGCCCGCGCCATCCACGACAACGGCCCGCGGAAAAATTTCCCGTTCGTCGCCGTGAACTGTTCGGCCATCCCCGAAGCGCTCATGGAAAGCGAACTCTTCGGACATATGCGCGGCTCGTTCACCGGGGCCCACGCCGAAAAGAAGGGACTCTTCGAAGTCGCCGACGGCGGCACGCTGTTCCTCGACGAGGTCGGAGACCTCCCGCTCCTGCTCCAATCCAAGGTGCTGCGTGCCTTCCAGGAACGCGAAATCCGGAAGGTCGGCGGAATCGAGTCCAGGAAGATCGATGTGCGCATCCTTGCCGCAACGAACAAGGACCTCGTGGAGGGGACACGCGCAGGGACGTTCAGGGAAGATCTCTACTTCCGGTTGAACGTCGTCTCCGTGCACCTGCCGCCGCTGCGCGACCGCAAGGAGGACATCCCGCTCCTCGCCGAGTATTTTTTCCGGCGCTCGTGCGAAACGCACAAGCGCGACGTGCGATCGATACACGCAGAGACGATGGAGCTTCTCATCGCGCATCAATGGCAGGGCAACGTGCGCGAGCTTCAGAATATGATAGAGCGTGCCGTCATCCTCTGCCGCGGCGCGGTGCTCATGCCCGACGATCTCATGCTGCGCCGGAGCGACACCCAGGCGCTCCAGAAGGCGAATATGACGCTCGCCGATTTCGAACGGCACATCATCGAATCGACGCTCGCCGAGATGGGGGGCAACCGGACACGCACCGCTGAACGGCTCGGCGTCTCGCTCCGGTGGCTGCAGTACCGGCTGAAAGAATGGAGCGACGCGTGACCGTCCCCCAATTTATTCTCGAAGAGAAGCTGAACGAGGGCGCAACCACCACCGTGTACAGGGCGCATCAGTCCGTACTTGAACGCACCGTGCTCCTGAAGATCCTCCACAAGCACCTCATCGACGACGCGACGCTCGCCGAACGGTTCCGGCGCGAGGCGCGCGCGTGCGCGCTCATTCGTTCGGAATTCATCGTGCAGGTCTACGATCTGACGGAGATCGACGGTGCGCCGGCAATCGTGATGGAATACGTCGAGGGCCGCTCGCTCAAGGAGGTGCTGGCATCCGACGGACCCGTCGGTACGGAGACGGCGAAGCAATTCGTCGTTGAAATTTTGAAAGCGCTGCGCGCCGCGCACGCACGCGGCGTGATCCACCGGGACATCAAGCCGGGCAACATCCTCGTTACCGATGCCGGGCACATCAAGGTGACGGATTTCGGCCTCGCGGCCATCGCCGTGTCGCAAACGGTGACAATGGACGGCGCGGTGCTCGGCACGCCGGCATACCTGCCGCCCGAACATATCCGCGGCGAGGCGGCGGATGAACGATCCGACCTCTTCTCGCTCGGCGCAACGTTTATCGAAATGCTCACGGGCCAGCGGATCTTCGAAGGCTCGAGCTACTCCGCGTGCATCAACAAGATCCTCCGGTTCGACGTCTCCTCGGTGCACGCGCTCGTCGCCGATGCGGAATGCGCCGAGGTCATTATAAAAATGGTCCACCCGGACAGGGAGCGCCGCTTCGTGTCGGCAGATGCCGCCCTCGAGGCGCTCCACGGAACGGCCGAGACCGTTCCCGCACCGGACAAGGCGGAGAACCGGGCGTCTCCGGACCGGCCCGGCCCGGAGACGACACAGGCGAGGCGCGTCACCACCCGCGCGGGACTGACGGTAATGCTGCTCGGATTCCTGGCGCTCATCGCGGCACTCACATGGTTCATGCTGCGACCGCAGGATGGCCGGAGGAATG
>JAVBYH010000386.1 GCA_030824175.1 Bacteroidota bacterium
GGGTGATCGGCATCAAGCAGCTCAGTATGACAAAGGCGATGGCTGAAGGCTTCTACGCCGTCCACAAGGGACGCCCCTTCTTCGACGGCCTCGTCGAATTCATGATCTCCGGTCCCTGCGTGCCGGTGGCGCTTGAAAAAGAAAATGCCGTGGCCGACTACCGCACGCTCATCGGCGCAACGGACCCCAAGGATGCCGCGCCTGGCACGGTGAGAAAAGATTTCGCCGACAGTAAGGGCGAGAATATCGTGCACGGATCGGATTCCGCCGAGAACGGCGTGATCGAGGTGTCGTACTTCTTCGCACAGACGGAACTCCTCTAACATACCCCGAACATTCGTCAAAAAAAAAGTAGAGGACTTATCAGGGGGAGCCATGCTTCAACGCTGGAAACAGCTCACATCCAAAATTTTTCACGAGAACCCGTGGTGGACGTACAAACTCGACACATTCCAGATTCCCGGGGGCGTGAGCGGGGAGTACCATTACGTACATACAAACGGCTCGAGCATGATCGTTCCCATCACCGCCGATGGGAAGATCATCCTTGTGAATCAGTACCGGTATCTCTGCGAACGAGAGAGTATCGAGCTGCCGTGCGGGGGCGTTAAAAAAGGCAGGTCCTCCGCCGAAATGGCGCAGATTGAGCTTGAAGAAGAGACGGGATTCACTTGTGAGGCATTGGCTTACATCGGTTCCTTCAATCCTTTTAATGGTGTCACGACAGAGATGTGCGACGTGTTCATGGCCCGGCATTTGACACCGGTTGAGGCCGAATGCGACAAGACGGAGGAATTCGAGGTGCTGACACGCTCGCTGGACGAGATCGACGCCATGATTGCCGCCAACGAGATATGGGATGGCATGACGCTTGCCGCACTGGCACTGGCGCGCAACCTATTGACGCACCCGCAGACAATTCCGCAATAATAGAAAGAGGCTACGTGCTATGATGAGCTATATTCCTTTCGCAAAAATGAGCGGTGCCGGCAACGACTTTGTTGTGATTGACAACCGGCAGCATGTGATACGGCATCCGGAAGCGGCGGCGCAGAAGCTGTGCGACCGCAGGTTGGGCATTGGAGCGGACGGTCTGCTGCTCGTGGAAAGGAGCCCTCGGGCCGATTTCATGATGAAATACTACAATGCCGACGGTTCCTACGGCGGCATGTGCGGCAACGGCGGCAGATGCATTGCGATGTATGCGTTCAAGGAGCATATCGTAACGGGGCGCGTGATGACGTTCGAGGCCCTCGATTTCGTGTATCGCGCGGAGATCGGTGAAGGCCGTGTGATCCTTTCGATGAAGGATCCGTCGGATCTGCGGCTGGAGAAGACGCTTACGGTGGACGGGATCACGATCCGGTACCATTACATCGACACGGGCACGCCGCACTGCGTGATCTTCATGGACGAGAATCCCGGTTTGTTCGGCACGGGACTTGAAGAGGCCGATATCACGCCATTGGGACGGAAGCTTCGGTATCACGAGAGTTTTCAGCCGCGGGGAACGAACGTGAATTTTGTGCTCGCCGAGACGTCGATCAACCGGCTGGTACTCAGGACGTATGAGCGAGGAGTCGAGGAAGAGACGCTGGCGTGCGGCACGGGTTCCGTAGCGTCGTCGATACTGGCATACACGTTCAAGAAGGCGGAACCGCCGGTCTCGGTGCGTGTGCGGAGCGGAGAATTGTTGTGTGTGAATTTCACGGACCGGGAAACGGACGGGATAGGCGATGTGACGCTCGAGGGGCCGGCGCAGATCGTGTATGAAGGGACTGTCGTGTACGAGACGGAGACGGACGAGATCGTGACGTAACGTAAAGCGTGTCATTCCAAAGGAGCGGAGCGACTAAGTATTCCGATATAATATATGTTATGTTAAGTTGAATAACCGCACGGATCGAAACAGCCGTGCAGTCGCCTGCCGGCCCGGTCTCCCGAGCCGGCATTCTCTTTTTATGCCGATGCGCTGAACACCTCTTCCATCCGTTCTCCTATCGCATCGCTCATGATCTTCTTCGCCGATATGAGATCCACCGTGACGCATTCCTTCACGACTCCGGCCGTGCCCTTCGTGACACGCCCGATCGCCCCGCACGGGATTTCATGCTTCGCACACACGGCCCTGATCTCCGCCGTCTTCGCGGGATCTGACGAGATGACAATACGCGACTGGTCCTCGCCAAACAACACCCGGTCCATCCGCATGCCATTTGCCACGTCTACCTCGAATCCCATGCCGCCCGAACCGCAATTCGCCGCCTCGATGAGCGCAACGATAATGCCTCCGTCCGCCACGTCGTGCGCGGACCGGATGAGACCCGCATGGATCAGTTCCAGCGTGCACTCGTGAAGGCGTTTTTCAACCACTATATCGAAATGCGGCGCGTCCGCGCCGCAGATGCCGTGCACGACCTGCACATATTCGCTGCCATTGAGATCGCCGCGGTTCGTCCCAAGGAGCAGAATATCGTCTCCCGGCGCCTGGAATGCCGACGGCGTGATATGCCGCTTATCCTCGATCAACCCGACCATGCCGATCACCGGCGTGGGATACACGGCGGCGGTCGGCGATTCGTTGTAAAAGCTTACATTGCCGCCAGTTACGGGCGTTTCAAACGTCCTGCAGGCCTCGCCGAGTCCCGCCACGGCCTCCGTGAACTGCCAATACATCTCCGGCTTGTAGGGATTGCCGAAATTCAGGCAGTTCGTGATCGCAAGCGGCGTTCCGCCGGAACAGACGACGTTCCGGGCCGATTCCGCCACGGCGATCATCGCCCCCTTCCGCGGATTCAAATACACATAGCGCCCGTTACAGTCCGTCTTCATGGACAGGAATTTTTCTGTGTCCTTGATCCTGATCACGGCGGCGTCGCAGCCCTGAAACGCGATCGTGTTTGTCCTGACCATCGAATCGTACTGCTCGTAGACCCAGCGCTTGCCCGCTATGTTCGGCGAACGCAACAGCGCATCGATCGTCAGCGCATAGTCCGCAGGCTCGGGAATCTCATTCAGATCGATCGCCCTTACTTCCGCCAAATATTGCGGTACGGCCGTTTCGCGTATGTAGACCGGAGCGCCTCCGCCGAGCACGAGCGTCTCGGCCGGCACATCCGCCTTCAGCTCGCCGTGGTGGTAAATCTTCACGAGTCCGTCGTCCGTGACGGTGCCGATCGCCACGCAATGAAGGTCCCATTTCGCGAACACTCGCTTGATCTGCTCCTCTTTGCCGGGCTGGGACACGAGCAGCATGCGTTCCTGGGACTCCGAGAGCATGATCTCGTAGGCGCTCATGCCCGATTCGCGCACCGGGACCTTGTCCAGATCGATGATCATGCCGGCGTTCCCCTTCGCGCTCATTTCCATCGTGGAGCACGTGATGCCGGCCGCACCCATGTCCTGTATGCCGACGAGGAGATCGCCGTGTATCACCTCGAGCGTGGCCTCGAGAAGCAGCTTCTCCGTGAACGGATCGCCCACCTGTACGCTCGGGCGCTTGGCCTCGCTCTTTTCCGAGATCTCTTCGGACGCAAACGTGGCGCCGTGTATGCCGTCGCGTCCCGTGGAGGCGCCGACGATCATCACGGTGTTGCCCTCGCCCTTTGCAATGGCAGAAGCCACCTCGGTATGTTTCACGATCCCCACGCTCATCGCGTTCACAAGCGGATTCGTCTGGTAGCACGGATCGAAGTACACCTCGCCCGCCACCGTGGGCACGCCGAAGCTGTTGCCGTAATCGCCGATCCCCTTCACGATTCCCTTGAAGAGCCAGCGTGTGCGCATATTATCGAGACCGCCGAAGCGGAGTGAATTCAATCCGGCGATCGGCCTGGCCCCCATCGTGAAGATATCGCGCATGATGCCTCCCACACCCGTCGCCGCGCCCTGATACGGCTCGACGGCGGAGGGATGGTTATGGCTCTCGATTTTGAACGCCACCGCAAGCCCGTCGCCGATGTCCACGAGACCGGCATTCTCCTCGCCGGCGCCGACGAGGAGCTTTCCGCCGGAGCGCGGCAGCGTCTTCAATTGCGCGATCGAATTCTTATAGGAACAATGCTCGCTCCACATGACGCTGTAAATGCCGAGTTCGGTGTACGTGGGAGTGCGTCCGAGGATCGCGAGCACCTTGCTATATTCAGCTTCCGTTAATCCGTGCTGGATCGCTGTTTCTACTGTCACTTCCGGTTCCTGTTTCATGCTGTTCCAATATTAGTATATGATCGATTAGTGAAGCTCGACGACCGTTACACCGGAGCCGCCCTCGTTCCATTCACCCAATTTAAAGCTCACAACACGCTTGTCTTCCTTGAGGAACATGTGTATCCGCTTCCGCAGTGCGCCCGTGCCCTTGCCGTGTATGATGTCGATCCGGTGCAGGCCGCTCATCGTGGCGTCGTCCATGAACTTGTCGACGACGGCGACCGCTTCATCGCCGTACATGCCGCGCAGGTCCACCTCGGTGGCGGAGACCGGCTTCACGAAATACGAGGATTCCTCGGCCGGCTTCGGCGCTGTCCGTCCGGAGGTGAGCTGACTGACATTCACTTTCATCTTCACCGAATTGAATGCCACCGTGAGGTTGCCCTGGGCGTCGGGGCGCGTGAGCGCCTTGCCCGGCTGCCGGTTCGATGCAAGCACCACCTCGTCTCCGATCTCGAACTCGCCGAGTCGCTCCGCGCTCGGTGTCTCGTGTTCATTCACGGCGTCCGATTCCTTCCGTATGAACTCGTCGATTGCATCGACCTCGGCACGCCACTGCTTCACGACAGTCTTCTCGGCATTCTGCGCCTTGATCTCGCGCACGGAGTTTTCAATCGCCGCATGGGCGCGGTCGATAATTTCCTGCGCCGAACGGAGCGCGGCCGATTTCACGTCCTTCACTTCCTGCTTCAACTGCTTTATTTTCGTTTCATACTCGTCGCGTAACTTCTTGTTTTCAACGCGTTCGGAGGCCAGTGCCAGACGCTCTTTCTCTGCATCCTGCGTCCGGGCTTCCAGGTCCAGAAGCAGGCGCTCCAGGTTTGTCTGCTCGTGCCCGAGCATCTCCTGGGCGTCCAGCAGGACCTCGGCGGACATGCCGAGCCGCCGGGCGATCACGAGCGCATAACTGCTTCCGGGCACGCCGACGCGGAACCGGTACGTCGGCTGGAGCGAGGCCTGGTTGAATTCCATCGCGCTGTTCTCAACACCCGGGGTCTCGTAGGCAAATGCCTTGAGTGAACCGTGATGCGTCGTGGCAATCGTGAGCGCGCCCCGGCTTGTCAGCGTGCGAAGAATCGCCGCGGCAATGGCGCCGCCTTCCGTGGGATCGGTGCCCGCCCCGATCTCGTCGATCAGCACAAGACTGTGTTCGTCCGCCTCGTCCACGATCTCCTTCAACTGGAGCATCTGGGAACTGTACGTACTCAGGTCGTCCTCAATGGATTGGTTGTCGCCGATATTCACGAACACATTCTCGAACAGCGGAAATTCGGAATCGGCCGCAGCCGGAATATGGATGCCCGACTGCACCATGAGCGTCAGCAGGCCCACCGTCTTCAGCGCCACTGTTTTCCCGCCGGCGTTCGGCCCGGTGATGAGGAGCGTCGTCGACGCCCCGCCGAGCTCCACATCAAGCGGAACCACACCATCCCTCCCATGCTTCTGCATGAGGAGAGGATGCCGCGCCTGCATGAGAAGCAGCGATCCATTTTCTATAAGAAATGGCTTATTACCTTTTATTTCAATAGAATATCTTGCTTTTGCATAAGTCGATTCTATTATAGTTAGAATCCTTACATCCTCACGGATTTCGATCCGTGACTCCGCGACCTGGCGTGTGAGGGCCAGGAGCACCTTGTCGATTTCGCGCTTCTCCCGGAAGTGGAGTTCGGAGATCTCGTTGTTGAGCGCGAGGGTTTCGGCGGGTTCGATGTAGACTGTCAGGCCCGTGGCCGAGGCGCTGTGTATGAAGCCCGGCACCATATTCTTCTTTTCGGTCTTGATGGGCAACACCATGCGCCCTTCGCGCGTTGTGATGATGTCGTCCTGGGCCATCCCCTGCTCCGAGACGTCGCGAAGGATGCGCTCGAGCTTCTTGCTTAACTGCATATGCAGGGCGATGATGGACTGGCGCACCTCGCGCAGTTCCCTGCTCGCGGAATCCTTCACATAGCCGTTCTCGTCGATGGCCTGCGTGATGTTGTATTCGAGCACTTTATTTGCCGAGAGCGTCCGGCAGAGCGATCCGAGTTCGGGGTAGTGTTCCCGGCGCTTATCGATGAAGGCTTTCAGCGCCGCCCCGGCGTGGAGCGTGGAGGCGACCTCCAGCAGTTCATGCGGCGTGAGTGTGTTGTTTTCGATGGTGGCGCGATTCAGCGCAAGACGGATGTCCTTGATGCCGTCGATGGGAAATCCGCCCTGTTCCGATTCGATCATCCGCTTGCATTCCGAGACGCGGTTATGATCCACCGAAATCCGGGCGGCGTCATTCGTGGGCATCAGGCGCTCGATCGCCTCCTGCCCGAGCTGGGAGGGGGCGTAATGGGCGATCTGGTGCAGTATTTTACGATAATCGAGTCTCTCGCAGGCGGTAACGAAGGCATTCATTTACTTGGTTGTCGCTCCCTTTGTGCTTGGGTCGGCATGTTTCGCCGGCGGCTTCTTGTCTGGTTCGGCAAAAGCGTTATACATTTGCTGGTAAAAATCGTCAATCTCGGGGAACATGCCGTACGCCGTGTCGTAGACGCGGGGAGCAAAATTTTTCACCGGGATGTAGAGTTCCGACGTGGCCTTCGTTTCCTCCGAGGGGATGCCAAGATAGACGGAAAGGAAGATGAGTGCGACGCTTATCGCGATCGCCCCTTCGGCGATGCCGAAGAACATACCGGCGATATGGTTCCCGATGCCCTCCACAATGTCGCGCACGAACATGCTGTAGAGCACCGCCTGACCGAACATGATGCCGCCGATAATCGTGAAGCACGCGAAGAAAATCGCAGTTCCGGGCCTCAGGCCCAGGGGCACGAACACCGCTTCGCTGAAGGACGCCCCGAACATTGCCGCGAGGGCGAGCGAGGCGATCAGCGAAACCAGTGAAATGAACTTCTTTGCGAAGCCCTTCCTCCAGCCGTCCACCGCGAAGAGGCCGCAGATGATCGCCAATGTAATATCGAGTGCGCTCAGTGTCATAGGTGGTCAGGCCAGTTTGGATTTTACGATGTCGTTGATGGCTTTTCCGTCGATCTTTCCCTTCAATTCCTTCATGATCAGGGGCATCACCTTCCCCATGTCCTTCGATGTCACGGCGCCCGCTTGTTCGATGATGGCGAAAATGATTTTCTCCGCCTCCGCGCGGTCCATCTGCTTCGGCAGATATTCCGTGATGATTGCGATTTCCGCGGCTTCCTTCTCCACAAGGTCCATGCGCCCCGCCTTCTCGTATTGCTCGATGGACTCGCGCCGCTTCTTCACCGCTGTGGACAGGAGCTGCAGTTCATCGTCGGGCGTCATCGCCTGCGCGCCGCCCTTTTTCTCGAACTCGAGGATCTGCGCGCGCACCATGCGGAGCGTGTCGATGCGGTTCTTGTCCCCCGCCTTCATGGCGGTCTTCAGGTCTTCGGATATTTGTTGTGTCAGTGCCATTTGCCGGGTCCCATTCTCATGTCGTCTGCGTATCAGATTTCGTTCCGCACGGATGCGGACTGTGTTGAAAATTCACGGATATTCCCTATAAATATATCACATCAGCATCCGAAAAGCAATTGCAGAGTTGCTTCTGCCGCGATTAACTAGTACATTTCATCGACTTTTTTTTCACCTCACAGGATGAACACGATGAAATGGATCAATACGGACCAGCTCCAGCGGTCAGATGCCGGCTTTTCACGCTTGTATGTGGATTACCTGAACAACTTCGAACGCCTCGCGCCCTTTTTCGCCGGAGGCTACACGACGGTGGCGGACTGGCAGCGCACGATCGATGCGACGGTCCGCCGCACGCTCGACCGCGCGGCCCTCGTGCGCGTGCTGCACGAACAGAACCGGGCCGTGCATTGCAGCGTCCGCACGCTCGCCAACATCGACCTCCTCGACAACCCGAACACTGTCGCCATCGTCACCGGGCAGCAGCTCGGACTCTTCACCGGGCCGCTCTACACGGTCTACAAGATCATCACGACGCTGAAGCTCTCCGAGAAGCTCACGACAGACTTCCCCGCCTATAATTTCGTCCCCGTCTTCTGGCTCGAAGGCGAGGACCACGATTTCGACGAGATCAACAATCTCACCGTGCTCAATGTACAGAACGAACTGCAGAAGCTCACCTATCTCGTCGGCGGCGTGCCGTTCGAAAAAAATCCCGGCGCCACCGGCGCGATCGTGATCGACGAAACGATCGACGCGCTCTTCGCGGACCTTACCGCGGCCATTACACCCACCGAGTACACGTCGGGGATCCTGGAGATGATGCGCGGCTACTACAAGCCCGGCGTGACGCTCATGGAGGCCTTCGCCGGTCTGACAAACCGCTTGTTCGAGGACACGGGACTCGTGCTCCTGAACGCGAATACGCCCGAGCTCAAGGCGCTCATGAGGCCGGTATTCAGGAGGGAAATCGAATCGGATGCGGCCGTCTCGCGCCTCATCATCGAGCGGAGCGTCGAGCTCGAGGAGCACTACCACGCGCAGATCAAGCCGAAATCGCTCAACCTCTTCATGTTCCACAAGGGCGGCCGCTTCCCCCTCGAACCGTCGGAGCACGATTATTATCTGAAGGGCACGCGCCAGCGCTACACGCGCGAGGAGCTCCTGCAGCTCGTCGACACGACCCCCGAGGTCTTCTCGGCGAACGTCGCGCTCCGCCCCATCTGCCAGGACGCCATCCTGCCCACCGCCGCCTACGTGGGCGGTCCCGGAGAGATCGCGTACTTCGCGCAGCTGAAACCTGTGTTCGAAATGTTCGGCATGCCCATGCCCATCATCTATCCGCGAGCGAGCGCGACGATCCTCGAAGAGAAGATCAATAAGGTCCTTGAAAAATACACGCTTACGATCCCCGACCTCGTCGGAGATCTCGATACAGTGCTCCAGCGGATTGCCGAGCAAGTCGCCGAGGTGAAGGTGGACAGTCTCTTCGCCACGCTTAACGATAAGCTGCGTGCCGCAATCACCGAAGCCAGCTTCGGCATCGAGCAGATCGATCCGACGCTCAAGGGATCGGTGGATGCGACGCTCCAGAAGTTCGAACAGCAGCTGCAGGGACTGAAGGAGAAGACGTCGAAGGCGCAGCAGCAGAAGCAGGACGTCTCGCTCAGGCAGATCAGGAAGGCGGCTGCGACCCTCTTCCCGAACGAGAATTTTCAGGAGCGGGAGTTCACCGTGCTGCAGTTCATGAACAAGTACGGCCCCGAATTCACGAAGTGGCTCCTCGGCGAGATCTCGATCGACCGCTTCGAACACCAGGTGCTGCAATTGTAGGAATTGTAGGGCGAAATGATATTTCGCCCCGTCGAACGACAGTACGATGGTAGAACCGGGGCGAAACGCCGTTTCGCCCTACAGTGAGCTGTAAAATACCCAGTACATCCCACAATTGCCAGAGCAATTGTACATCCCCATTACGTTTTTCATGAGGCCCCTTCCCATGAACAAGATCCGGCTCGTCTCGTCATTCGTCCTCGTCTGCCTCGCCGCCGTCATCGGCCTTGCCGCGCAGACACGCATCATCCCCGCACCCCGGGAGCTCGTCGATACACGGACGCCCTTCCGGATCACCTCGGCAACGAAGATCGTTCTCGGCGGCTCTTCAGACCGGCTCGCGTTCATCGCCGACAGGCTCAACGAGGCGCTCGCCGATGCGAAGGCCCCCGTGCTTAAAGTGGCCCGCGAGGAATCGCTGCGCAAGGTGCCCTCGGAATATATTTTCCTCGGCACGTCCGGTTCCGCTTTCGCGCGCGAATTCCTCGCCGGGCGCAAGGGCGTGCTCACCGCCGCGATGAAGGATGAGGGGTACTTTCTCGACGTCCGCCCCGAAGGCGTCGTGATCATCGCCGATTCGGAGAAGGGCGTCTTCTACGGCGTCATGACGCTCGTGCAGCTCCTGCGCCACGAGAAACGGAGCCATACGGTGGACGGCGTGTCGATCCACGATCATCCCGCGCAGCGGGTCCGCGGCATCACCGACGATATCAGCCGCGGACAGGTCTCGACGGCCGACAACTTCAAGAAGATCATCCGTTTCTGCGCACAGTACAAACTGAATGTTTACTCGCCGTACATCGAGGACATGTTCCGCTTCAGCGGGCATCCGACCATCGGCAGGAACCGAGGAGCGCTCACGGCCGCCGAATGGAAGGAACTCGATGCGTATGCGAAGACCTGGTTTGTCGAGATGATCCCCGTGTTCGAAACGCTCGGCCATTGGGAGAACATTCTCATTCAGCCAGAATATCTCCGCTTCGCGGAATTCCCGGGTGCGCACACGGTGAACCTCTCGGACGAGCGGCTCTATGAGCTGCTCGACGAGATGATCGGCGAGATCGCCGGCTCCTTCAGTTCCGAATATTTCAACATGGCCGCCGACGAATCGTGGGATGTTGGCCTCGGTGTGAACAAGGAGCGTGTCGCCAAGGGCGATATCGCCACCGTGCATGCGGAACATTATCTCCGCGTCGTCGGCATCCTCGAAAAATATCACAAGCGGCCGCTGATGTACGGCGACGTCATCCTGAACCACCCCGCCATTCTCGAGAAGATCCCGAAGGGGATCACGATCGTCGACTGGCATTACGGCGCCGCCTCCTCGTATGCGAGCCCCGCCGTGTTCCGCCGCGCCGGCTTCCCGTTTATTGTCTCGCCCGCTGTCTGGAATTTTACATCGCCGTTCCCGGCATACCTTAATACGTTCGTCAACATCCAGAATCTCAACCGCGACGGGATCGAGAACGGATCGATCGGACTCCTGACATCGACGTGGGGCGATTACGGCGGCGAGGCATTGAGGGAATTCAATTTTTACGGGTATGCGTGGACCTCGGCCTGCGCATGGAATCCCGCCGCGGCGTCCGTGGAGGAGTTCAACGAGGCATTCTTCCGTTTCCACTTCGGCACGGAGGGGAGGGAGATGCAGACGGCGGTGAATTATCTCTCGACACCCGCGAATTCCTACCACTTCCATGAACTGTGGCGGCATCCGATGCTGCCGCCGCGCACGGTGCCCGCCTGGGAGCCGACGCTCCCCGCCGTGCTTCGCGCGCAGAGCATCGCCTCGACGATGCCCGAGGTGCTCCGCCTCGTGAACGAGGCGAGGCGGACCGTGACGCGGAATGCGGACCAGCTCCAATACTTCGAATTCGCCGCGCGCCTCAATCTGTGGTACGCAAAAAAAATCACGGTGCAGGAGACGATCAAACGCCTCCGCGTTTCGGCCGCTGCACAAGCCGACTCGGCGGAGAGCTCGGCGCGGATCATCGCCCTTGCCTCGGACGTCCTCTCCTCGCTCCGCTCGGTGAAGGACGAATTCGCCCGCGTCTGGCTGACAACGAACCGGCCTGAGGGACTCGAGTTGCTCATGAAACGCTACGACAGGCAGGCCGCCTACTGGCAGGACGTGATCGATCAGACAAGGCGCGGCAGCTTCACGAACGATGTGCTCCTTGAAAGCGCGTTCATCTACCATCCCTCGGGCAATCCCTTTGCGGCGAAGCTGCCCCAGGTGCCGAAGGCATACTTCAGGAAATCGTTCACCGTCCCTGCCGGACTCCGCTCGGCGCGCATGCAGCTCATCGGCGACACATACGCGCGGCTCTCGGTGAACGACCGTCCGGTCGGCGAGGTCTACGCGCGCATCTCGCTCTCGCTCACAGAGGAACACGAACGGGTGAAGGTGTTCGACGTGCTGCCCCTCCTGCACGATTCGACAAACTGCATCACCGTGGAGGTCGAGAATTTTTCGCCCTCCGGATCGGCCGGTGTGAACATGTACTGCGAATTCGAGACGAAAAACGGCACCATCCACAGGCTCATGACCGATTCGACGTGGAAAGTGAGCGAGACGCCCGCCCCGGGGTGGAAGCGCGCCGCGTTCGACGACGCGCCGTGGACCGCCGCGGCTGCCAAACAATACAAATGGACAATCGTCCGGCCGAATTTCGCAACAGGCCGCGCCTCCTGGATCGAACGTTAATCGCCCGGTTGGTGTTTACTGTTCTGTCCGGCGGATTGTAGGGCGAAATGATATTTCGCCCTGTCGAACGACAGCACGATGCCTGAACCGGGGCGAAACGCCGTTTCGCCCTACAGTGATCTTCAATACGCGAAAGAGATGTCCCGCTATGTTTCTACCGACGACAAAAGAAGAAGTTCACAAGCTGGGTTGGGAAGCGCTCGATGTCATCCTCGTGAACGGCGATACGTACATCGACTCCTCGTATTCCGGTGCGAGTGTCATCGGGAAGGTGCTTGTCGATGCGGGATTCCGCGTGGGCATCATAGCACAGCCGGATATCGCCTCGGACGCGGACATCACGCGGCTCGGCGAACCCAGGCTCTTCTGGGGCGTCACGGCCGGCTGCGTCGATTCGATGGTGGCGAACTATACGGCGCTCAAGAAGAGGCGGCGCAACGACGACTTCACACCCGGCGGCGAGAACACGCGCCGCCCCGACCGTGCCACGATTGTCTATTCGACGCTCATCCGCACGCACTTCAAACAGACACGCCCTATCGTGCTCGGAGGGGTGGAGGCATCGCTCCGCCGGATCGCTCATTACGATTTCTGGAACGACAAGGTCCGCAAGTCCATTCTCTTCGACGCGAAGGCCGATGTGCTCGTCTACGGCATGGGCGAGAAGGCGGTGCTCCAGCTTGCCCGCGCCTATGCGAAGGGCGAGAGTGTGGACGACATCCGCGGCATCTGCTACATCGCAAAGAATCCGCGCGACGGCTACCGGGAACTCCCCGAGTTCGCCGTCGCCGCCTCGGACAAACAGCAGTTCACCGCCATGTTCCATACGTTCTACAGGAACAACGATCCGATCACCGCGCGCGGCCTCTATCAGAAATACGACAACCGCTACCTCATCCAGAATCCGCCCGCGCATCACATGACCCCATCGGAACTCGACCGCGTCTACGATCTCACGTACGAACGCGATGTGCATCCGTACTATAAGAAGGACGGCCCGGTGCGGGCGATGGACACGATCCGATATTCAGTCACGACGCATCGCGGCTGTTATGGAGAGTGCAACTTCTGCGCCATCGCCGTGCACCAGGGACTCACGATCGTATCGCGGAGCGAAGACTCGATCCTCCATGAGGTCGAGGCAATGGCCGCCGATCCCGAGTTCAAGGGCTATATCGCCGACGTCGGCGGTCCCACCGCGAACATGTACGGGTTCGAATGCGGCAAGAAGATCGCGAAAGGCAGCTGCCCGGCGAAGCGGTGCGTCTTCCCCGATGCATGCGACCTGCTGCCCATCTCCCATAAGCGGCAGATCGATCTGTTGAAAAGGATCAGGTCGATCAAAGGGGTGAAGAAGGCGTTCATCGCCTCCGGATTGCGCTACGACATGATCCTGCAGGACGAACAGTACGGGGAGGAATATCTCACCGAGCTCGTGGAGCACCACGTGTCCGGCCAGTTGAAAATCGCGCCGGAGCACATCGGCGAGGGCGTGCTCGCGGCAATGGGGAAACCGAAGAACGACTACCTGACGGAGTTCAAGACGCGCTTCGACGCGCTCAACAGTGAAGCAGGGAAGAAACAATTCCTCACGTACTATCTCATCGCCGCCCATCCCGGGTGCGATCTCGGGGAGATGGAGGCGCTCAGGAAATATTCCACTGAGGAGCTCAACATCAGTCCGGAGCAGGTGCAGATCTTCACTCCGACGCCGTCGACGTATTCAACGCTCATGTATTACACGGAGACCGATCCCTTCACCGGCGCCCCCCTGTTCGTCGAGAAGGACGCGATGAGGAAGGACAGGCAGAAGCAGGCCGTCACGCACAGGCCGGGCCCGGCCGGAAGACAGGTGCGGCGACGGTGAAAGACTCACCCGCGGCCGATCGTGCCGCGAGGATTTGGAACTCGTCCGTAATGTTCGTAAATTTGGTAATATTGTCAATTTTGCAAAAACCCGATGAAATCATTACTTCGCCTTTTACCATATCTGAGAAAATACAGGACGACGCTCTTCTGGGGGCTCGTGACGGTTGTTGTCAGCAATTCGTTCAGTGTGGCCACCCCGTTCTTCATCGGGAAGGCCATCGATACGCTGAAGGCGGGACTCGATTCGCACACGCTCAGCCATTCGGACTTGCTGCTCTATGCCGGGCTGATCGTGCTGTTCTCCCTCGCCGCCGGCATCATGTCCTATCTGACGCGGCAGACGATCATCGTCGTCTCGCGCCTCATCGAGTTCGACCTGCGGAACGACTTCCTCGCCCATCTGCAGACGCTGCCGCTCACGTTCTTTCAGAACACCCCCACGGGTGATCTGATGGCGCACGCCACGAACGACATCAACGCTGTCCGCAACGTGCTGGGACCCGGCATCATGTATCCCTCAGACACGCTCATGACGTTCTCGATGGCGCTCACGATGATGCTCCTCACAGACTGGCAGCTCACGCTGATGGCGCTCGTGCCGCTGCCGCTCGTGTCCGTCGCCGTCTATAAGCTCGGCAAGGTGATA
>JAVBYH010000280.1 GCA_030824175.1 Bacteroidota bacterium
GAGGCTGAATAGGGTTCGTAGACGTAGCCCTTCACGCCTGTGACGCCTTCGGCGATCATATCGGCGATGGCGGATTGACCGTACGACATGGGGGCGGTGAAGCTGCGCGCGCCTGTCGAGACGTACGTTTCGGCGATCGCTCCGGGAAGATACGTGTTGTATTGTTTCCCGTTGTCCGTTACAAGCGACGCATAGCGGTCGTTGCTTCCCCAGCTCGCGTATCCCATGACGTTGGTCTGATGCGTCAGATAGAGGGACGTGCCATCGAGCGTGACGTTGAGGTTCTTGCCCTCCAGGATGGTCTTCGCATTTTTCATATTGGTGTTCAAATAGCCCGCCTGAGCATCCCACGAGGTGTCCTGATCCATGACGAATGTCGCTGCGGCCGGTATGGCGGCGGGAATCGAGGCCGCCCTGTCGATCAAGCCGAACACGTCGCCCACCGTGTAGCCGTCGAGGCGCGTGACGAGGTACATGTCGTACACCGCGTGTGAGAAATCCCCGTGCACGCCGAAGTACGGCGAGAAGAAGCGGTTGAATCCGCCGATGCTCGACTGATATTTTCCAAGGATGAGCATCAGTTCGCTTTCGACGGATGCATTATAATAGTTGGAGCCGCGGTTGATCTTCAGCGGCATGCCTTTCGTTGTGACGATATAATTGATCGCATCCTTCAGGCCGCGCGCGACGATGATCGCTTCGAGTTGCGTACGGAGATCCTGAAATTGTTCGTCGTTGATTTCTTCCGTGACGGGAACCGCGATGCGGGCGACATTCGCTGCGGGAACGCTCCGCTGGGCTGCAAAATAGGCGCCGATCTGTTCGGACGCGGCACTGTTCGAGTTGATGACCACAAGCACGTCTGCGTACGACTGCTGTGCTGATACCGATGAAGAGGCGGCGATGATCGCTGCCAAGAGGGCGAAAGCGAACGAGAGAGTTTTCATGGGTTTGTCTGGATGTGTGAGTGTGTGCGTGTGTGCTTGTCTTGTCTACACACTCTTTACTCAACATCCGTGCCATACCATGCACTCGACGGGAATTGCGTTTTTCGTCAATAAAATCGGGAAATTGGGCGAACGTTTTTTTCACAATGAGGCGTCGTCTTCAGTACTTTGTAGAATCTACATGCGGGGTGTAACGCGAGTGAAAATTTTTCAATGCAGCGGAGAAGCATGAGGGTACATAGCACCGCGGAAACTGCCGTGTTGGGAGAGATGCCGATACAGCGGTGTCGTTACGGGTTCGGATGCACGTCTCTTGCGGAGAGCGAAGGATACAATTTTTGCCGGCAGTCGGGGCAGATGCCGTGCGTGAACTGCGCATCGCTGTGTTCGATGAGGTACGCCTCGAGCACGTTCCAGTAGCCCTTATCGTCCCTGATCTTCTTGCAGGAGGAACAGATGGGGATGAGTCCCCCGAGCGTCTTCACCTGTGCGAGGGCCGTCTGGAGTTCGTTGACGAGCTGTTCGCGTTCATGTTCGGCGTGTTTGCGTTCGGAGATATCGCGCACGAATTTCAGCACGTATTCGTCGCCGCCGACGGAGACGAAGCGTTCGCTGATCTCGTTCGGGACGAGGCTTCCGTCCTTGCGAATGTTCAACACTTCAAAACGTGCCGAGCCGGTCCGCCTGAGCGATTCGAACTGCGCGATCACCTCTGGCCTCGTGTCCGCCGGGTGGAGTTCCTCGATGTGCATGGTGCGGAGCTCGTCGAGCGTGTAGCCGAAACCGCGGCACGCCTGTTCGTTCGCATCGGTGATACGGCGTTCCATGTTCACAACAAGCACGCCGTCGTTGGCGCGTTCCATAAGATTCTTGTAGTGCGCCTCCACCCGCAGCGCCTCGAGCGCCCGGGCGCGGCTGTTCACAAGGAGCAGGGTCAGCAACGCAAGCAGGATGCCCGCCCCGGCGCCGGTGGCGGCGGTGACGAGCGGCCTGAGCGTGTCGAAACGCGCCTCGAATTCGGGTGTCGAATGGATGACGAGTGTCCATGTGTGCCCGGCGAACGGCAGCGCCGTTGTGGACGTGAAGAGCACCTTCGAGCCGCGTGTGTGCACCGTGTCGGAATCGTACATCATCGAGGCCTGATCGGCCGAATGGCCGTCGAATATTTCGATATCGGTATCCTTTCCGCGCTCGCCGAAGAGTCCGGCCATGAGATCGTCCATGCGGAACGCGGAGTAGACCCACCCTCGTAATTTTCCGGATCGTTCGTTCGGGGGCGGGACTCCGCCCGGCTGCCGAAAGATGGGAAGGAACATGAGGAAGCCGGCCTGCACACCTTCATGCGTCTCCTGCACGAGGGTGACCTTGCCCGACATGACGGGGGTGGCGGAATCGGCGGCGAGCTTCATGGCGGCGTGGCGCACGGGTTCGGAGTACATATCATACCCGACCGCGCGGAGGTTGCGGTTCGAGAACGGCTCGAGATAGATGATCGACGAATAGGTGCCGCGCTTCCCTTCCGGCTTGATCGTATAGGAGGGATCGGTCTCGCGGCGGACACTGCGGATATGCTGTTCCTTGTCCGACGCCTGAATCAGGAGCGAGAAGCCGACGCCCTGGATGCCGGGGAAATTTTTTTCGAGCTGAAGCGAGTTGAAATACGCACGGAACTCGCGGTGCTCCACCGAGTCCGACGAATTGAACAGTCCCTCCATGCCGCGGAGCACCTGTGCATATGCCAGCATGCGTTGCTCGATGCGAATGACCGTTTCGCGTATGCCGTACTCGAAATTCATACGCATCTCTTCTTCGGAGTTCACGCGGACGGAATTCCAGAGGAAGAATGTTGCTGTCCAGCAAGCGGCAAGGACGAGCCACGGCCAGAATTTTCCGTTGTTGAGCCAGGTATCGACGTACGAACGTGCCGGCGACATGGGTTGCCATTCCTGTAAAGGGTGAGTCATTCTTTACAGCATACGGAAGAATCGGGAGAAAGGCAATTCCCGGCGCACGAGCGCCTCTCACGCGGCGGTATGCCTGCCCGCCTGAGTTTTGGGGAGGGAGATCGAAAACGTTGTACCCCGCCGCACTTCGCTCTGGACGGCGATGGTTCCTCCGTGCTTGCCGACGATCGTCGCACAGATCCATAAGCCGAGCCCTGTGCCCTTCCCGACCGGCTTCGTCGTGAAGAACGGATCGAAGATACGGTTCTGCACATCGGCCGGGATGCCGGACCCGGTGTCCGCCACCTCGATGACGGCATTGGCGCCGTCGTCGCGGGTGCGCAGGGTGATGGTCCCTTTCCCCTCGATTGCCTGTGCAGCGTTGACGAGGAGGTTGACGAGCACCTGCTTCACTTCCCCTTCGTTGCAGCAGAGGAGCGGCAGGACGGCGTACTCCTTCACGATGGCGGCCTTATATTTCACCTCATTCCACACGATCGCGAGCGTATCGTCGATGGCGGCGTTAAGGTCCACCTCGCTGTGGACTTCGTCGGACATGTGACTGAAGGCGCGCATGCGGTCGACGATTGTCCGCATGCGGTCGGTGCCCTGGACGGTGAACTGCATGAGCGTCGAAAAATCCTCCCTCAGGAATTCGACATCGGCATCCTCCTCATGCAATCGGACGGCGGCGGACCGGCGGGCGTATTCCTCCCTGTCTTCGCAGACCGAGGCCGACTCCCGCCATTCGTCCAGGAGGGCGAGAATTTCCTTGAAGTACTCGGCGAACCGGTTCAGATTACTGGACACGAACGCGAGGGGATTGTTGATCTCGTGTGCGATGCCGGCGGTGAGCTGGCCGATGGACGCCATCTTCTCGGATTGGACGAGCGTGTTCTGCATCTGCTTGAATTCGTGAAGGGCCTTCTCCAACTCGATATTCCGGAGACGAAGCTGTTCCTGGAGCAGGCGCATTTCTGCGTTCGAGTCAAGGAGCTCCTGCGAATTGATCTCGAGGATGCGGTCGAGCATTTTCCGATCGTTGTCGAATTCCTCGTACGTCCTGCCCACGACCGAAATGAATGCCAGAAGGTCTTCGCCCGGATGTTCGTCGGCACGAAGTGTTTTTGCGATCTGGCGTTTCAGCAGGCTATGCATGGCTCGCGCTTTCCGGACGCTCCGACAATGTGGTGATCGTCATAGTTTGATTGTGCAGTTCGCATTTCGCGCTCGGATTGAACGGCGAGATTTCTCCGTACGAGTAGAATCCGGTAATGACACTCGAGGCACCGAAGACCTCCCGCACACCTTCGACCTCCTCTTCGATGCGCTGCTTGAGTACAAGTTTCCGGCCGACGCAACTGATGAGGATCGCGAGTTCAGGCGGAGCGGCGCGGAACTGTTCGGCACTCGTGCGCGCGGCCCCGATGGCACCGTCGATGAGGCGGTCGAAATTCGCCTTCATCAGGCGCGCGTACGAACCTTCGGGAACATCACCGGCGAAGGTCATGCTTTGCTCTTCTTCGCTCACGGCGAGAATTGTCCGGACAACCGGCACCAGGACGTCCGAGGACCGGACGCTGAGCGGAAACAGGAGGCCCGAAGCGGGCAGCATCGCAGCGTGGTCGCCGAGATATTTCTTATAGAGGTCGAGAGCGGAATGACCGTCGAGTTCGAAGAGCACATTCCCCTTCGATCGGGTGATGAGCCGTTCGGGACCGAACGAATCCCAGCCGCCAAGGGAAGCGTATCCGACGTTCAGTTCTTTTCCATAGAGGCCGAGCGCGACGACGGCGTTTTCTTCCGGTGCTGCATTCCACATGACGAACGTGGAATGAAACCTGTCGCCGTCGCCTGCCAACCCGCCGGTAACCGTAACGCCCCGCGCAAGGTGGTCGGAGAGTCCGGCGACGAGTTCGCTGCCGTTGATGCAGAGTCCGTCCGAGAGCACGAACACATGCACAAGGTCCTCTGCCGGGAGAGCTTCCGCGAGGCGTTCACCCACCTGATAACTCGTTTGATCGGGAACGACGACGTGTTTGCGGCCGGTCACACGGGAGCGCTCGAACCGGATGGCCGTGACGACCATCGAATCGTCCGTCACCTCGGTCCTGAAGATCTCGCCTGCCGTTGAACAGCCGAGGATATCGGCCGACGGATAGTACTGCCTGAGCAGTGCCAGCGGTTCGGTTTCCCGAATGATTGAAATGCCGGCGAAGACGAGCACGAGATCGGCTCGTCCGTCCAGCGTGTGGGGTGCATTCGGTTCCCACCCCTGCGTCTGCGTCCACCGCGTCTGTTCGATGATCATAGGAATCCCTTTCAGTACACTATAATGCAGTTGTGTGCGCCAAGCTGGCGCGCAGTTCATCGGCTCGCGAATCGAGCTCACTGTCGTGGTGCGTGCCGTTCTCGCCGGCTTCGAGGATGGTGGCGAGCTGGAGGATCCGCGTCACGGTATCCTCGCTCGCGGCCCGGTGGTGCTGCTTGATCGCGGCCGTGATGACGCGGGGGAAGTTCCACAATTCGAGGAGCAGCGCACCGAGATCGTCGTGCGTAACGGAAAAGATGCGTGCTTCGGTTTCGTAACACTCGCCCGAATTCGCCGTGCAGAGATCTTCGTATCGCTTGTATTGGAGAGGAGTCAAACACATCCTCACGACGTAGCCGATATCCTGCAGGAGCGAGGCGGTATACACCGTGCTCGAGACAGCCTTGTCGCAGTCCAGTTCCGCGATGTGCTTGGCGAGCACCGCCCGATGCACCGAACGGTTCCAGACCTTTTCCATCGATCCGCTCAGAGCCTCGTTCGACTTGGCGAAGGCGGAATGGAACGCCTCGATCGCAACGACGAGGCTGGCGACATATTCAAGGCCGATGAAGCGCACGGCGTCGTTCACCGTGGTGATGTTCTTGCGCACGCCGAAATACACGGAGTTCGCGACACGGAGCAACTTTACGACGATGGCGGGACTTTTTTCGATCTCGGCGATGATCTCGCGCAAATAGGTGTCGTCGTTCGTCAGCAGGGCGTTGAGCGTTTCGTGAAATTTGGGGGGGGCCGGAAGCGCGGACAGCGAATTGTGGAGATTCTTCAATTCACTCCGGCGCAGTTCGGCCTGCATCTCGATCGACTGGCTGATGATGAGCCGGAATCCTTCGTCGTTCCACGGCTTGAGGAAGTAGTGGTGCGCGAGGCCTTTGGAGAGTGATCGCAGGACGACCGCCTTATCCTCGTAACCGCTCAGGATGATCCGCGCCGCTTCGGGTGAAATGCCTGCCGCATGATTCAAAAACTCGATGCCGCTCATTTCAGGCATGCGCATATCCGAAACGATCACGTCGATGGGATGATTCCGGATATAGCTGATCGCGTCCGCTCCGCGAGTAAAGAACGAGAGCTGATAGCCTTCCCGTCTGAACAGGCTTCGGAGCGATGAGAGAATCGCCTCCTCGTCGTCGAGGAAGAGGACTGATGGACGCGGTGGTGCACCGGGGAGAAGGGTCATGATGTCGGGCTTCCTGAGTTGCAAGAATCCAGGGAAAGCCTGACACACTGACTCACTGGAACGATAGAGGGTGATGGAATCATCGTAAGAACATACCTCTCATAGTATAAGCATCGACAAATATGTTGAAAAGTTGACAGGAGTGAAGGAGAAAACGGGAGTGGTTGGAAGCTGGAATGGAGAGAGTGTAGCGCGTACGGGAATCGAACCCGTATTTAAGCCTTGAGAGGGCTCCGTCCTAACCGTTAGACGAACACGCCGGGGGAAATTTGCTTGTTTTCGGCAGTTTTACGTGGTGCGTGAAGCTGAAACTGCCGAGCTTTGTGCCTTAATCTGCCTTTTTGGTAACCACTTAGTAACCGCCCCAAAATGTGACATGAGGTTCATCTAATTTAGTTATTCTTTAAAGGATTTGCAAGCGGCCTTATTGATTATTTTAAATATATGATATCTTTTTTATATATGATCTTCGTATAAGTTCCTTGCGCTGCATTTTTTTTTCAATACATGCCTTACGTTTCCCCCGCGTGATATGCGTTCTCATCACTGCTCGTGGGATTCAAATAAACCTGCCCTACCACCTTCGGAGGATGTGCGCCATCCGTGATCTCATAAGAGCTGAACAATTTCCAGACGAAAAACAATCCTGATCCCGTCTGCATTGCCGTGGCGTCTTCACATCAAGCACCAACCCGGCAGGAACTGAAGAACGGTCCTTTCCGAACTATACCCCCTCAGCCTCTATGGAACCGAATCGCCCCTCTTGATCAACCGTGGCGGTCACTTCACTAACACCAGTTTTCTTGTTTGCGAAAAATCGCCGGCGTGCAGGCGATAGAAGTAGATGCCACTTGCAAAGCTTTCAGCCTTCCATTGATACGTGTACTTTCCTGCCGTCAAATCCTGAGAGACAATTGTTGCTACCTCTCTTCCGAGGACATCGAATATTTTTAGTGATGCAAATGATTTTGATGGAATGCTGATTGAGATATTCGTCGTCGGATTGAATGGATTCGGGTAATTCTGCTGTAATTCGAATTTGTCCGGTATATCATTTGTTGACAATGCGATATCTGTCGTTGAGGAATGTATTGTTACGGCCCCCGAAATAGAGCCTTGCGTCGTGGGAATACCATGGTAACTGATTTTTGTTTTTTCAGCCTGTGTGGGTAATGCAAAATAGAGACGCATGCTGCGAGCGTCCAATTTTTCCATGTACGCTGCGGTTGTCCGCGAAATACACAAGGGGTTGAGACTGAAGCTTGCCGAGTAAGCGTTGCCGACATTATGTAATAACCATACCCGGCCACTCTTATCCCCCATGACGACGTCGAACAGTCCGTCTTTGTCAATATCAATTGTTGTAAGCGATGGCGTAATTGTTCCTCCACCAATGACATGCGTGACGTTTATTGGATTTTGTTCAGGTGTGCCAAGCAGCCTTCCCAAAGCGTATCCGTTCGAACTCCCCGGTGTTGAGCAAATCACCTTCCGTATAGTGCCGTCCTTATTGCTGACAAGGAAGTCCATATCACCATCGCCATCGAGATCGATGGCTGCGGGCCAGGATTGACTTCCGACGTTAATAGCCGTACCCGAGGAATCCCTGAGAATAATCGAATCTCGGAAGGATCCAATTGTATCGGCACTTTGATAACATCGTAATCCTCCGGTCTCTTCTCCGGTAACAAGATCCGTCTTTCCATCAAGATTGACGTCGGTTAACGCTATCCCCCAACCAACGGCTTGAATGCCTGACGGAGTCGTATAAATCGCTTTCCCCTCGCCAAGCGAAAATGGCCACATGCCATTCCGTTTACATAGATACAGTTTGTATTCATCCATCCATTGGTCTGTTTGTACCGCATCCGGTAGTCCATCGCGGGTCAGATCGATCCATGCTGAAAAGAGATTTGGCGGATAGTATAGATCGTCCGGGTGCCCATGTGGACCGGCAGCGTAGTCATAGTCGACATATTTAAGTTTTGGGTACGTATACAAATCCTGATAACAAACCGTCGAAGCAAGCGACATACCGGACTCGGTAGGAAAATTCCAGAGAATCGTGGGTGCGCCAAAGAGGCCGCTGCCGTCAGAGAGCAAAACTTCCGAATGATTATTTTGGTCAATATCACCCGCAGCTACAAACGGGCGCGTTGGACTGAAGTCAGGTTCCGTTTTGCCTCGATATACAACAGATAACGGCGTGCTCGAAACGACAACGGGTCCCATATATTGTAATTTGTGTGACGTTGATGTTCCCACATTTTGGTAATACAAGACCTGCCAGACTGTCGATGAGGTACTAGACGCATAGGCATCTATCAGTTTATCACCATTCGCATCTGTCAAGAATACGTTCGTTCCTCGGTCGCTACCGTATAACCAGGGATCCCCTCCGCTGACGTTCCATAGGGAAGGTTTTGTAAAGTCAAAATTTGGCATTTTTGGGGTGCCGGTATTGAAATAAATTCCCGATGCTCCTGCGAGATCCAATAGTCCATCGCCATTAAGATCAGCGATCGACAAGCGATTATCAGGAGGCGAAGTGAACTTGTACAGGAATTGAGAAGAAAACGCATAGGAATCTACAGTCGAATTATTCCAAAAAACCCAAGTGCCACCACTGTAATCAGTGCTAATTATCACATCAAGCTTGCCGTCGCCATTAAGATCACCTATTGAAGGGGCGGCATCCCAATTTCCTCCGGAGGAAAACGAATACTTATATTGCAGCTTCGGTTCGAGTGAAGTCCCTATATTAGAGTAGACATCCTTCTCAATAAGTATTTCCGATTTTCCATCACCATCGAGGTCTCCTATTGCTCCGGTGATCCAGTCAGCGGAACCGCCTTGGTAAGGATCTTCCGCAGGATCCGTCGTTGAATGTTTGAGATAGGAACCATTTCCAAATTGGCGAGGATTTCCGGCAATACCGGGGAAAAAAACTCTCTCACCAGTGAAGCTTGCAAGAATCAGGTCGGGTACTCCATCACCCGTAAGATCGCCTAAAAATGCACCGGCATCGCGGGACAATGGCGCAACAATATTAATATCAAACCGAAAACGGTCCCATGGTGCCGTGAGAGTAACATCCATGCTGAATGTAATATCTATGACTCTCCCGAGTGAATCTATTGAAAGGTTCCGGGCAGCCGTCGCATAGGTCGTATCCTGTGAAAAACACTGTGAAGCAAATAAAGCAAGCATGGAGGAAACAAGTGCCGATGTGCTTTGCGCATAAACAATAGGAAGAGAACACAATATTCGCTTCATGGTACACCTCCTTATTCCCTTCATTCGTGCTGAGAACGGTCTCGTAAGTATTTTTTCTCTGTTCCCCCCTTCAAAAAACACCAAGGGCAATGGTGTTGAGTTCTTGCGACAGCCATACGATGAACCGACGACAGAAACTACGACCGAAAGACACAACAAGTCTGCAGTAACTGCAGATAAAGAAAGCGTATCCCAGGAGTGCAATTGAACAAAAAAGATCGGGGGAAAGATACGTCGACAAACCGTTACATCATCAGCCTGCGTGGCGAGGAAACGTTACAATCACGGATAACGGATAATTCTATCTTAAAGAATCTTGATTGATTGTCCGGCGACGCCGGTGGACAGAAGGAGGGAATATCGGAGGCGGAACCGGGCGTGTGATCCCTGGATCCAATTCGCGGCGGGAGCCGACGAAACATGTCAAAACGTAATGAAGAGAATAATGATAGTCAATTAAAATATTTTATATGACGGGAACTTTTATTAATACCACATGTCACCCATGCAATCATGTAGGAAGAAATTAGAATATACTATCTTTTCTTGGTGTCCGAAAGACCGGGGGAAGATCAATAGATTCACGTTTTCCCAGCGCAGATTCGTGATCTCCGCCCTTCGGCATATTTTGGAAAATGATGATTGATTTTCAAGCGCTTTTCCATTATATTTTTCTACTTAAGACTATAACGCCCATCAATCACTATCATGTTCATTGCAGTAAGGAGCACTATTTCAGTATGCCTATTATGACGAAAATGCGGGACAGCATGCCTGCCATCCTCATCGGCCTCGTTGTTGTCTTTTTGATCACCATTGTGTTCGAATGGGGAATGGATTATACGGGCAACCGTGGGCAGCGGAACGATACCATTGGTATCATCGACGGGAAGAAGATCACCTACACGGAATTTTCGGAACTCGTGAAAAAACAGTCCGACCAGATGAAAGAACAGTCGAAGACGGAAGCCGACGACAACACGCTCCGTTCGATCAGGGAGCAGGTATGGAACAGCCTCGTGACGCAGGCGATCGTCGATCAGGCGAGCGAACGCGCCGGCATCACGGTGACCAACCAGGAGATTGTGGACTGGGTGCGCGGCGAGAATCC
The DNA here is from genome assembly GCA_030824175.1 of Bacteroidota bacterium. Classification (GTDB taxonomy): domain Bacteria; phylum Bacteroidota; class Ignavibacteria; order UBA10030; family UBA8401; genus CAISDA01. The sequence goes on from JAVBYH010000280.1 coordinate 10,787, forward strand.
GCCGGAATTTCTCGCGCAGCAGTTCCGCGATTCCACCGGCCGGTTCAATCGCGCGGCATATGAAGCCGCACTGAACGATCCGCGGAACAAGGAGATCTGGGTGCAGGTTGAATCGGCATTGAAGCAGCAGCGTCTTGCCGAGAAAATGCAGAGCCTCATCCTTGCGACGGTGCGCGCAACACCGGGCGAAATCGAACAGCGCTTCGCCGATCAGAACCTGAAGATGAACGCCGAGTATGCGTTCCTCGATCCGGCAGTGTTCGTGCCGGACGCAGAGGTGACGCCGACCGAGGACGACCTGAAGAAATTCTACAACGAACATCAGGCCGAATTCAAGAATCCGGCGCTCCGGAAGTTGAAATACATCTTCTTCAACGACCAGCCGTCGGCGAGCGATTCGTCCGATGTCGTCAATGAAATGAACAGCGTGCTCCAGCAGGCGAAATCGGGAGCGGAGTTCACGGATCTTCAGAGAAAATATTCCGAAGGCCAGACCGAACCCGCGGTCGTGAAGCACGGTGAAACCACTCCGGCGAAGGAGAAGGCTGTCTTCTCCGCGAAGGTCGGCGATATCATCGGACCGGTGGCGGATGTGGATGGAATGCATTTGATGAAGATCGTCGAAGAGAAAAAGGCGGACGACGCGTACGTGAAGGCGCGGCACATCCTCCTGAGCGGCGCGAAGGAATCGGAAGCGGCTTCGATGCAGCTTGCGAAGGACCTCATCGCCCGCGCGAAGAAGGGCGAAGATTTCGCCGGACTCGCAAAACAGTATTCGACCGAACCCGGCGCAGTCGGCTCGGGCGGAGACCTCGGATGGTTCGGCAAGGGACGCATGGTGAAGGAGTTTTCCGATGCGGCGCTCAAGGGAAACACCGGCGACGTCATCGGTCCGGTGAAGACGCAGTTCGGCATTCACGTCATCAAGATCGAAGGCAGGGACTCGCGCGAACTGAAGGTCGCGGACATCCTTATGAGTATAAAGACGAGCGGCCAGACACGCGACGCATCGTATCAGCGCGCACAGGATTTCGCGTATGTCGCGAAGGAAGGAAAGTTCGAATCGGACGCCCAGAGCTTCGGCCTCGCCATACAGGAAACGCCGGAGTTCCAGAAGGGACCGATGGTACCGGGGCTCGGCTATTTTGAATCGGTCAACAAGTTCGCGTTCAAGAACGATCTCGGAGACGTCAGCGACGTGTACCAGGTCACCAACGGCTACATCGTCGCACAGATCGCCGATGTGAAAAAAGAAGGCATTCGTCCGTTCGACGAAGTCAAGGAAGGCCTCCAGGCGCGCGTACTCCACAAGAAGAAGCTGGCGAAACTGAAGGAACTTGCCGCGCAAAAACGCAGTTCCATCGGAGACAACGGCGATCTTCGCGCGCTTGTGGCGGCCGATCCCAGGGTCAGGTTCGACACGACCGGATCGTTCGTGTACGGCGGTCCCATTCCGGGCATCGGCAGGGAATATGCATTCGCCGGCGCGGCGAAATCGGCGGATCTGAACAAGGTGTCGCAGCCTGTCGAAGGCACACGCGGCGTCTATCTGGTGAAGGTCACCGCGCGTCCCGAAATCGACAAGGCGGCATTATCGGTCCAGCAGACGGTGCTCTCGGCGCAGATGCTTCAGGAGAAGAAGCAGCGCGCGCTTTCCACATGGCTTGAAAAGATGAAGGAAACCGCGTCGATCGAAGACAATCGCGACAACTTCTACCGGTAAGAGCTCCACATTTTACGGAGGCACACAGTGCTTCGATGGATGTACATGATCATCATGATATCGGCGTACGCACACACTGCGTACGCCGATTCCTCCGTCCTGCTTCTCCTCAAGGGGTCGTTCACGACCAACACCCGCATCTTCTACAATACAGACAATCCTCAAGCGTTCTCCGAGATATCCAACGTTTCGTCCAATTACGGCATCGGCGCGGAAGTGCGCATCCGCACCTTCTGGGAGCGATGGGTGCTCGGCATCGCCGTGGAAAAAATTTCCGGCTCCTTCGAACGGAAGAGTGTCTACCTCGGCCCCACCGGACACATCCTCGTCCCCTGGTCGGACGGGTATGAGCTCCTCCCCGTCGAAGTCAGCGCCTTCTATGTCGTGCCCATCAGTTCGAACACGTTCGAATTTTATCTCGGCGGCGGCCTCGGCTACTACACGGGGAAGAGAAAGTATTCCATCGGTCGCACCGCCTCGCGTTCCACCGACGTCCACAGCGTCATGGGCATCCATGTGTCCACGGGAATCAGGTGGAAGTTCACCTCCCTGCTCGCCCTCGACGCGCACATGCGCTTCCGGGATCCGCAGATCAACGCCGTGAACCAGTTCAGCGAGCACTCCACACTCGTCGGCGGAGTGAACGTGCCCCTGGTGCAGGGGCCGATGCATACGCAGATCAACCTGAACGGAATTAATTATTCTGCCGGGCTTGCGATTGTTTTTTAAATTTCATTTTTTATTGTAGCATGCCCGACATCCTGATCCCGCACGATTCGATTGCGGGATTGTTTTTTTATGAACGCACCACTCACCCGCAGGATATAGTGGAAGACAGTGTGAAAAAACAGCACCCCGACATCAAGAGGATCATTTTTCTCATCGGTTTTATGGGCAGCGGCAAGAGCACCATCGGACCGATCCTTGCGAATACGATCGGGTACAGCTTCATCGATCTCGATGCTGCCATCGAACATCGCGAGGGGAAGAAGATCAACGAGATCTTTGCGGAACACGGCGAACAGTTTTTCCGCTCCATCGAGCGGGAACTGCTTGAAGAGATCGCCGCATCGGCGCATAAGACGATCATCTCGCTCGGGGGCGGCACCGTCGCGAACGAGGGCACGTTGCGCTATGTGAAAGCAACCGGCATCGTCGTCTATCTGAAGATCGGCGAGGAGCAGATCTACAAGCGCCTCCATGCCAAGGGCGACAGGCCGATGCTCCGCGACGAGAACGGCAATCTGCTCAACGGCGAGCCGCTCATGGCGAAGATACGGGCGCTCCTGGACAAGCGCACCCCGTATTACGATCAGGCGGACATCATCATGCACACGGACGACAAAAAGATCGGGATGACAATTGACGAACTTACGAAACACCTCCGCGGACTCATCGAACCCTGAACGGATCGGAACGATCCATGTTGAATTGACGGACCGCCGGTATCCGATCTACATCGGCTCGGACATCCTGGGATCATTCGGCGACCACTACGTGCGGCACGGGCTGCCGAAGACCGTCGTCGTCATCACAGACACGCGCGTGGAGGGGCTCTATGGTGCCGCGGTGGTCCGGAGCCTGAAGCGCGCAGGCTGCGCGGTCTCTGTGATCGCCATTCCTCCGGGAGAAAAACAGAAATCGTTCCGCCGTGCGGAGGCGATTTTCGCCGAGCTCCTGCGGCGGCGCATCGAACGGAACGCAGCGATCGTCGCCGTCGGCGGCGGCGTTGTGGGAGACCTTGCGGGATTCATCGCCGCGACGTATCAGCGCGGCGTGCATTTCGTGCAGGTGCCGACGACACTCCTTGCGCAGGTGGACAGTTCCGTGGGCGGCAAGGTCGCTGTCAACCACACGCTCGGAAAGAACATGATCGGGGCATTCTACCAGCCCGATTTCGTCTTTGCGGACGTGCA